>DATAPS010000503.1:0-3593 GCA_036265085.1 Acetobacteraceae bacterium
AAGCGACTGATTTGTCGATACTTCCGTCTACATCCGGCGTTACGAAGCCGGGTCTGGAGGGGGTTGGATTTGAACCAACGTAGGCGCTAGCCAACGGATTTACAGTCCGTCCCCTTTAGCCGCTCGGGCACCCCTCCGGAAGCAGCGCGATTAGGGCGAAGCGCGCGCGGAAGTCAATCAGGTCAGCCGCGCCCGCACGTTTGTCGCCGGACCGTCTGCCATCTATACCGCGGACGCATGAAGCCACCTTTCGACGACCGGCGCGGCCGCGGCCGCCCGCCGGGTCAGCGCAATGATCGCCCGTCCCGGCCGCCGGACGACCGCGCAGAACGGCGGCCGACCGAGGGTGGCAGGCCGGTGCTTCACGCGCCGGCTCAGGTTGTGCGCCAGGAGCGTCGCGATCCGCCGAGGCGTCACGACCATCATCCGCGCGGCGGCGAGGCTGCGGCACCGCGCGGCGCCGTATGGCTCTACGGCCTGCACGCGGTTGCGGCGGCGCTGCGCAATCCGGCGCGGCGGTTGCGCCGTCTCGTGCTGACGGAGGAAGCCGAACAGGCGATCGCCGCGCACGCGACTCCGCCCTGGCCGCTGACACCGGAGCGAACCGAGCGCGGGCGGCTCGATCAGCTGCTCGGGCACGACATCGTGCACCAGGGCGCGGCGCTGCTCGCAGATCCGCTGGCGCCGCCGTCGCTGGCGCAGGTGTTGGAGCGACCGGGTCCGCTCTTGGTGCTCGACCAGGTCAACGACCCGCGTAACGTCGGTGCGATCCTGCGGTCCGCCGCCGCGTTCGGGGCCGCTGCGGTGGTGACGCAGGAGCGGAACGCGCCGGAGGAGACGGGAGCGCTCGCGAAGGCCGCGTCCGGTGCGCTCGAGTCCGTGCCGCTGCTCCGCGCGGTCAACATCGCGCGCACGCTGATCGCCCTGAAGGCCGCCGGATGCTGGGTGGTCGGCCTCGATTCCGGCGGCGCGCCGCTGATCGGAACGGCGCTCGCCGAGCGGCGGGTGGCGCTGGTGCTCGGGAGCGAGGGCGAAGGGCTGCGCAGGCTGACGCGCGAGACCTGCGACGAAGTGGCGGGGATCGCGATCGCGCGGTCGGGTGCGCTCGACAGCCTCAACGTGTCGGCCGCCGCGGCGATCGCGCTCTACGAGCTGGGACGCAAGCCGTGAGCTTCGAACCGCTCGCCGCCGCGCGCGTGCTGCACGAGGCGCGCATCGCCGGCCGACCGTCCGGCCCCTTGCCGGCCGGATCGACACCCCGCGATCTCGCGGAAGGCGTGGCGATGCAGCACGCGCTCGCGAGTCTGCGGGGAGCGATCCCACCGGCCGGGTTCAAGATCGGTGCGACTGCCAAGGGGATGCAGGAATATCTCGGCCTCACCGGGCCGGCGGCGGGGTTCATGGAGGCTGCGAACCTGCACCGGAGCGGCGCGGCACTGCCGTTCGCGAAGTTCCGCCAGCCGGGGGCGGAATGCGAGATCGGTCTGCGGCTCGCGACCGACCTGCCGTCCGGCCGAGGCGACCTGGACGCGGCCCGCGCCGCGGTCGGGGAGGTTTTTCCGGCCATCGAGGTGGTCGAGAACCGCTATGGGCCGCCACCAGCCGGTGACCTGAAGGCGATCGGGACGCCGACGCTGATCGCGGATCAGGTGTTCCACGCCGCTGCCGTCCTCGGCGCGCCGTTCGACTGGCGGGACGTCGATCTGGCGGCAATCGGCGGCGCGATCAGCGTTGACGGCGTCGAGCAGGCGAGCGGCCTCGGGTCGGCGTTGCTCGGGCACCCGTTTGCTGCCCTGGCGTGGCTGGCGGGATCGGACGTGGCCGCGGCCTTCGGGGGCTTGCGGGCAGGTCAGGTCGTGATGCTCGGCAGCGTCACGCTGCCGATCTGGTTCTCGGAGCCGTGCGAGGTAATGGTGCGGTTCGGCGCCCATGCGCCGGTGTCGGTCCGGTTCACGTAGCTTGCTCCGGACGCGTCAATGCCGGCCGGGCGTGAGCCCGGCCGGCATTGACTTACCCGACGCCGATCAGCCTTGGTTCTTGGCGCTGTTCAGGTCGATCGCCACGAACGCCGCCTGGCCGTTGCGCATGATGCGCAGCGCCACCGTCTTGTCGTTGCGCGTTGCCTGCCGGATCGCTCGGATCGTGTCCTCCGGCGAGGTCACGGCCTTCATGCCGACGCCGATGATCACGTCGCCGGTCTGGATCCCCGCCTGATCGGCGGGAGAGCCTGGCTGCACCTGCGCGACAACGGCGCCCTTCTCGCCGCCCGGCAGATTGAGCTGGTCGCGGAGGTCGGGCGTGATCGGGGCCAGCGCCACGCCGACCCGGGCACGGCTCTGCTGCTCTTGCCCGTTGTCGTCGTTGCTCGCCAGTTCGCGCCCGCTCGGCATCTGACCGACGGCGATCGTGAGCGTCTGGTCCTTGCCGTCGCGAACCACGCCGAGCTTCGCCTCGTCGCCCGGCTTGACGCCGGCGACGTCGACCGCGAGATCGCGCGGGTTCTTGACCGCCTTCCCGTTGACCGACGTGATCACGTCGCCCGCCTGGAGACCGGCCTTGCCGGCCGGTGTGTTCGGCTGCACCGACGCGACGAGCGCGCCCGACGCACCCTGGTCACCGGAGCCGGAGAGGTGCAGCGCGGACGCGACCGCCGGCGAGATCGCCTGCGCGCTCACGCCGAGATAGCCGCGCACGACCTTGCCGCCGTTCCCCAGTTCGGCAACCACCTGCTTGACGGTGTTCGACGGGATCGCGAAGCCGATGCCGATGCTGCCGCCGGACGGCGACAGGATCGCGGTGTTCACGCCGACGACCTTGCCGTCCTGGGTGAACAGCGGCCCGCCGGAATTGCCCCGATTGATCGGCGCGTCGACCTGGATGTACTGGTCGTAGGGGCCGTCCCCGATGTCGCGGTTGCGCGCCGAGACGATGCCGGCGGTCACGGTGCCCTCAAGGCCGAACGGGTTGCCCATCGCGACCACCCACTGGCCGGGCTTCACGTCATCCGAATTGCCGAGCTGCAGGTAGGAGAGCTTGTGGCCGGCATCGACCTTCAGGACCGCCAGATCGGTCAGCGCATCGCGGCCGACAACTTTGGCCGGAAGCGAGGTGCCGTCCGAGAGCGTCACGCTGACGCTGGTAGCGCCCTTTACGACGTGATTGTTGGTCACGATCGTGCCGTCGGCATTGATGATGAAGCCGGAGCCACGGGCCTCGATCGCCCGCGGAGCACCGCCTTCCCCACGCCCCATTCCGGGGCCGCCGAACGGCAACGGCATCTCCCCATTGTCGGCCTGCTCGGGCTGCAGCTTCGTCGTGACCGAAACCACGGCCGGGGTCACCTCGGTGACCAGGTCGGTGAAGTCGGGAAGCGTACGGGCCGGGGCGGTCGGCGTAATCTTGGTCGCGTCGGTGGTGGCGCCGTTCTGTAGCGCTGTCGCCTGCGCCGGCTGGTTCTGGCTTGTGTCAGCGGCGAAGCCGACGTGGCCGGCGGCGAAGCCGGTAAGCGCAGTCGCGCCGAGCAGGCTCGCCAGCAAGGCGCCGCGCAGGCGGCGACGCGGTGTACCGTTTTGATCCGATGACATAGTTTCGCT
>DATAPS010000504.1:0-14655 GCA_036265085.1 Acetobacteraceae bacterium
CGGAGGCGCTCGCCTTCATAGCCGAGTCCGGAGCCATGTCCGTGGTTGCGGTCGACGGGATTCTCGGGTGCCCGCACGAAGAGGGCATCGATTACGAAGGCCCGACCTGCCCGTATTGCCCGTTCTGGGTCGGGCGAGATCGCCGGGCCCGCAGGCGCTCGGGGTAGCAGACGCAACCCGGACAGCCTCACCGACGCGACATCCCGCAACCCGCGCCTACCGCAGATCGATCCACGACAAGTGGCCGCCCTTGCCAGCGCCCGTGTCGAGGAACACCGCCATTCCGCCGGCGGCGTTCATCCGAACATACGGACGGCCGTCGCTGCTCCGGCAGTCGTGTCCGCAATAGACCGTCAGGCCATGCGGAACACGTTCTACCCAGCGGAGACTTCGCTCGGGAAATCCATCCGCCTGCGTGTGTCCGGTCGGCTCGCCGTAGAGGGCGCGCGCGAGAACGCCGTGAACGCGGCCGGCAGGCGCAGGCGGCGGGTCCATGATCATCATCTCGGTGTGGAAGCCGGCATGAACGAACAGAGTTTCCCGTCCGTCGAGCAGGCGGTGTCGCAGCCAGGCTGGCGCGCGCAGGATCTCCCTGCGTGCGCGTGCGCGCAACGCGGGGTCGAGCTGCGCGAGGGTGGCGGCGAGCGCGTGGTCGATCCGCACATCCTGGCCAGCGAGCGCGCGGCCGAGCTTGAGGTCGTGATTACCCAGCAGGAACAGGCCGCGGCCCTCATCAATCAGTCGGAACATGATCCGCAGCACTTCCGCGCTGTCGGGTCCGTTGTCGGTGAGATCGCCAAGCTGGACGATGAACAGGTCGGTCCCCGCCGCGGCGGCGAATGCGCGCGCGTCGCCGTGCACGTCGCCGACCACCCGCACGCCCTGGTTCGCTGGAACCACGGGGTGGTCTGCCGAGATTCGCTCCGGCGCGGCGAAACTGAGATCGGTCGATGAGTAAGCCATCACGCCGCGCTTAAGCGGTCCCTCGTCACGTGGCCGCCCGCGGCAGGCTGCGAAAGGCGTCGAGTGCACGGGCGCGCCCTGCCGAGAGATCGATCAGGGGCTTCGGATAGGCGCCGGGCGGGGCCGGGGCATCCCAAGGCGCGTGCACGAACGCGTCCGGCAGAGCCGCGAGCTCCGGAACCCATCGGCGGACGTAGGCGCCGTCGGGATCGAACTTCTTCCCCTGCAGCACCGGGTTGAAGATGCGGAAGAAGGGCGCCGCATCTGCGCCGGAGCCCGCGACCCATTGCCAGGACGCCGAGTTCGACGCGAGATCCGCGTCCACCAACGTATCCCAGAACCATGCCTCGCCCTCCTGCCACGCAATCATAAGATGCTTCACGAGATAGGATGCGACGATCATCCGCACGCGATTGTGCACCCATCCGATCGCCCAGAGCTGCCGCATGCCGGCGTCCACGATCGGCACCCCGGTGCGCCCGCGCTGCCATGCTTTCAACGTACGCGGGTCCGTCCGCCACGGCATGTTCCGGAATTCCGGCCGCAGCTCGCGCTCGGGCAGATCGGCGTTGTGCCAGAGCAGATGCTTCGAGAATTCTCGCCAGAGCACCTCGTTGAGGAACACCTCCGAGCCCCGCCCCGCGCCGGCGGCCTCGACGGCGCGCCAGACGTCGCCCGACGAGATCTCTCCCCAGTGCAGGTATGGCGAGAGCATCGATGTCCCGGGCCGTGCCGGCAGGTTCCGTGTCGCGTCGTAGCGCGGAACCACATCGGCCACGATCCGCGCCAGCCGCCGCCGCGCCTCCGCTTCGCCAGGAATCCACGTCTCGCGAAAGCGGCCCGCCCAGTCCGGCTTGGTCGGCAGGAGGTTCCAGGATTCCAGCGTGTCGCCACGGGGCAGTGGGGCGCCGGCGATGTGCGTGGGCGCGGGGAGTGGCAGCGGCGGTGCGCCACGGGCACGGCCGGCGCGGGCGAACGGCGAGTAGACCATGAACGGGCCGCCCGACTGAGTGCGGATCTCGCCGGGATCGAACAGCGTGGTCGTGCGGTGGAGGTGCAACCGTCGGTGCAGAATACCGCGCAACCGTTCCATGGCGACCCGTGCCCAGGGCTCGGTCGGCTGTCCGGCACCTCCGCCGCTCCTGTCTCATTCGCGAGATCCGGGATCACGTCGTCGAAGCGCCCGCGACGAAGCAGGAGCGACACGCCGCGCTGCGCCAGATCAGCACCGAGCGACGCGAGGGAGTGATGCAGCCACCAGCGCTGCGCCGCGCCCGTCGCCCACCTCCCGGGCGTCTCGTCGTCCAGCACAAAGACGGGCAGCACGGGTCGTCTGGCAGCGACGGCGGCGGCGAGGGCGGCGTTGTCGCGGAGGCGAAGGTCGCGGTGAAACCAGAGCAGGACGGGAGCCGGGTCGGTCATTCCCGCGATGTGCGGCCGAACCCGAAACTGAACAGCCGCTCGCGTCCGAGCAGGAACACCTGGCCGCCGCGCGGGAACAAGGACGAGATGGCAGGATCGCGGACGTCCAGGCCGCCGGTATAGGCGCCGAGCGCCGGCAGCATCAGCCGCCGCCCGTCGAACACGAAACAGGGCCGGCTGACGAACGCGCCGCGGGCGGGGATCTGCGCCTTCGGATGATGGTGCCCGCAGATCTCTCCCGTGTCCGCGCCCTGGATGGCCTGGTGGCGGAACAGCAGCGTGCCGCAGGCGATCTCGTCCACCACGAGCCCGGCGAGCCCATCCGGTGGCGCGGGGTCGTGGTTTCCGAGCACCCAGACGCATTCGACGGCCCCGGCCATGGCGGCCAGTCGCGCGTGGTCCGCGGACTGCAGCCGCGTCGAGCCGTTCGCGTCATGGAAACTGTCGCCGAGCGCGATCATGCGCTTCGGCCGATACCGGCGCAGCAGCGCGGCGAGCCGGTCGAGTGTGACTTTGGTGTCCCAGGGCGGCAGCAACCGGCCGCCGAGCGCGGCCGCCGACCCTTTCTCGAGATGCAGGTCGGCGACGACGAGCGTCTGCTCCTCCGGCCAGAACAGCGCGCCACCGGGATCGAGCATCAGTCGCTCGCCCGCGAAATGCAGCGGCGCTGGCGTCACCCGAACAGCACGCCCTGGCCGCGCGTGGTGCGTCCGCGCTTGAGGTTGGGCCGCAGCACAACGGGTATCCGGATCGGCGCGAAGGGCGGCGGCTCGGCCTCGCCCGTCGCTTCGGCGATCAGCGTCTCCGCCTCCGCGGCCTTAAGCAATTCGTCATCGCCGCGCGCATTGCGCACGCTTTCGCGGCCGATGTCGAGAAGCACCGGGACGGCGAGCGGTGAGACGCGGGAGAGCGCCATATGCGTCACGCGGCCATTGATGCGCTGGAGCATCTGCGCGATTCGGCCGAGCTCGGTCAGGCCGCCGGCCGCATCGGCGCGGGTGGCGCGCAGCAGGATGTGGTCGGGCTGGTGCTTGCGCAACACGTCGTAGATGAGGTCGCTGTTCACCGTGACCTGCTTGCGGCTCTTGTCGACGCCGGGATGGTGGCGCTCGATGAGGCCCGCGATCACGGCGACGCGGCGGAAGGTGCGCCGGAGCATCGAGCTTTCCGCCATCCAGGCTTCCACGTCGTCGCCGAGCATGTCCTGATCGAAAAGACGGGCAACGTCGTGCGGCTCGCGCGCGGACCAGCAGGCGAGCACGTAGTCGGTCGCAACGAAACCCAACGGCATCATGCCGAAGCGCTCCATCCGCCGCGTGAGAAGCATCCCGAGCGTCTGGTGCGCGTTGCGGCCCTCGAAGCAGTAGGCGACGAGGTAGTAGCGGTCGCCGCGCGGGAATGTCTCGACGAGCAGGTCGTGGCGGCCGGGGAGGCGGGAGCGCGATTTCTGCAGGGCGAGCCATTCCTGCACCGGTTCGGGGAAGGCGCTCCACGCTTGCGGGTTCTGCAGTATCCCGCGGACGCGGTCGGCGAGGTTGGTCGTCATCGGCATGCGGCCGCCGGCATAGGCGGGCACCTTCGGCTCCCCGCCGCCGCCGTCGACGACTTCGACATAGGTTTCATGCACGCGGGTGAACTTCAGCAGCCGGCCGGCGAACATGAAGGTGTCGCCCGGGACGAGCATGTTGACGAAATACTCCTCGATCTCGCCGAGGAAGCCGCCGTGCCGGCCGGCATATTTTACTTTGAGAACAGGGGCTTCAACGATCGTGCCGATATTCATCCGATGCTGGCGGGCGATACGTTCGGAGCGCACGTGAACGCGCCCGGCGGCGTCGCGAAACAGTTTCCGGTAGCGCTCATAGGAGGCGAGCGCGTAGCCGCCGGTCTCGACGAATTCGAGCACGTCGTCAAAATCCTTGCGCGAGAGGTCGGCATAGGGCGCCGCACGACGGACCTCCGCATAGACGTCGTCGGGATGGAACGGCGCGCTGCAGGCGAGGCCGAGGAGGTGCTGAGCCAGCACGTCGAGGCCGCCAGGCTGCGGCGGGTCGCCGTCGAGCTCGCGTGCGGCGACGCCGAGAATCGCCGCCTCGCATTCCAGCACCTCGAAGCGGTTGGCAGGCACGAGAACGGCGCGGCTGGCTTCGTCCATGCGGTGGTTGGCACGGCCGACCCGTTGCAGGAGCCGCGAGACGCCTTTCGGAGCGCCGACCTGCAGCACCTGATCGACGCCGCCCCAGTCGATGCCGAGGTCCAGCGAGGATGTTGCGATCACGGCGCGGAGCTTGCCTTCCGACATCGCCCTCTCGACCCGCTCGCGCTGCTCGAGTTCGAGACTGCCGTGATGGATCGCGATCGGGAGCGTCTCGTCGTTGATCTTCCACAGCTCCTGAAAGATCAGTTCGGCTTGCGCCCGCGTGTTGACGAACACGATCGTCATGCCTGCCGTGCGGATGCGTTCGAGGATGTCGGGCGCGCTGAACAGGCCCATGTGGCCGGACCAGGGAAGCTGTCCCCCCGGCAGCATCATTGTGATCTCGGGCGGCGCGCCGCCCGTGACTTCGATCGTGCGCACGCCATCCGCGCGACCGGTTGGCGAGGCGTAGGCGCGCATAGCGTCCGGATGGGCCACGGTTGCCGACAGGCCGACACGGCGTGCGGCAGGGGCGAGAGCGGCCACGCGGGAGAGGGCGAGTGCGAGCTGGTCGCCGCGCTTGGTGCCGGCCAAGGCGTGGATCTCATCGATGACGATCGCCTGGAGCGCGCCGAACATCGCGGGCGCGTCGGGCAGGGACACGAGCAGCGCGAGGCTTTCGGGCGTTGTGAGCAGGATGTTCGGTGGCGTCTCGCGCTGCCTGCGGCGGCGGTCGGACGAGGTGTCGCCGGTGCGTGTATCGAGCGTGACCGGCAGGCCCATCTCGGTCACGGGCGTCATCAGGTTTCGCGCGATGTCGGCGGCCAGCGCCTTCAGCGGGCTGACATAGAGGGTATGGAGGCCAGCGCGGGGGGCTGCGGCGAGATCGACCAGGCTCGGCAGGAAGCCCGCCAGCGTCTTGCCCCCGCCGGTCGGCGCGATCAGCAGCACGTTCTCGCCCGCTTGCGCCGCCTCCAGGACGGCGAGCTGATGCGGCCGGGGTGCCCAGCCGCGCGCGGCGAACCAAGCGCCGAAGCCCCCGGGCAGGCTGAGTTCTGGCATTGTTCCCGTCATCCCCGTGCTACATAGAGGCGCGGGCGCGGGTGCGAAAGGCGCGCCGCGCTACTTGTCGGCCGCCAAACGGGCAGGATCTGGATTCTCAGTCAGCAGGCCGTCGAGCGTGTAGGGACAGGTGTCAGGAAGAGGGCGCGGCGGATCGCCGCCGTCCGCGCCGGCGGTCACCTGACGGCGCGCTCGATCATAGAGATCCTGGGCGGCAATCCCTTGCCGCATCGAGGGGCTGAAGCTGCTGTTTGCGTCTGCAAGGAAGCCAACGACCTCGCCGCGCCAGTGGGGAGCGGCAGGGCGTTCGGCCTGCCGTTCGGACCAGATCAGGACGTCGCTGTTCATAGAGCTCATCCGGCATGGCGCTCCTCACTCGCGCTGCGGTCGCACTACATAACATCTCGTGGCGCATCCCGAGACATGGCTGAAGGTGCTTCCCGCTGGCCTCTATTGCGAGCCGGGCGGCTTCTATGTCGACCCGGTCCGGGCGGTGGCGCGGGCGATCGTCACGCATGCCCATTCCGATCATGCGCGTCCCGGCCACCAGGCGGTGCTGGCGAGCGCCGATACGCTCGCGCTGATGCGTACGCGGATGGGCGAGCGCACGGCGGGCGTCACGCAGCAGCCGCTCGGCTGGGGGGAGCGGCTCCGGTTGGGCGAGACGACCGTATGGCTCCAGCCCGCCGGTCATGTGCGCGGCAGCGCGCAGGTCGCGATCGAATGGCAGGGCAGCCGCGTCGTCGCGAGCGGCGACTACAAGCGCCGCGCCGATCCGACCACGCAGGGTTTCGTCTCGATCCCCTGCGATGTCTTCATCACGGAAGCGACGTTCGCGCTTCCGGTGTTCCGCCACCCCGAGCCGGATGCGGAGATCCGGCGCCTGCTCGACAGCGTCGCGTTGTTCCCAGACCGCACGCATGTGGTCGGCTGCTACGCGCTCGGCAAATGCCAACGGCTGATTGCGCTTCTGCGGGAGGCGGGGTGGGACGCCCCGATCTATCTGCACGGCGCGCTGCTGCCGCTCTGCAAGACCTATCAGGCGCTCGGCGTCGAGCTCGGCGATCTGCGGCCGGCGACCGTCGCGGCGAAGGCGGATCTGGTCGGGAAGATCGTGTTGGCGCCGCCCGGCTCGATCGCGGATCGCTGGGCGCGGCGGCTAGCGGACCCGGTCGTCTGCCTCGCGTCCGGGTGGATGCGGGTGCGGCAGCGTGCCAAGAGCCGCGGCGTGGAGCTGCCGCTGGTGATCTCCGATCATGCCGACTGGGACGAGCTGAATGCGACGATTGACGACGTTGGCGCGCCGGAGATCTGGGTGACGCACGGTCGGGAGGAGGCGCTGATTCATGCCGCTGGGCTGCGCGGCGTGCGCGGGCGGGCGCTGCGACTGGTGGGGTATGGGGACGAGGAGGAGTTGGCGGAGGAGAACCTCGCGAGCGAGCCGGAGGCTGCTGTAGGATTGAGCGCATGAATGTCGCCGAGAGACTTCCGCCCGCGGACACGACGGTCACTGAGTTCCTCGATTGGGCTGCCGACCAGCCCGGGCGTTGGCAGCTCCGGGATGGTGAGCCTGAGGTGATGGAGCCTCGATCGGATCGGCATGGCTCAGACGGCACCCTCCGCCTCGAGAGCATCGGCTTCGAGATGCCTCTTCGCGAAGCCTACCGCACAGCCGCCGTCGGGACCAACCTCGCCTGATCGCCTTCGCTGACCTGCTCGAACGGCTCGTCTTCACGCCCTCGCGCAAGGCGAAGATCGCGCTGCTGCGACGTTACTTCGCGACCGAGCCCGATCCCGACCGCGGCATCGGCCTCGCCGCGATCGCAGGCGAGCTTGCATTCAGTACCGCGAAGCCCGGACTGATCCGCGATCTCGCGGCCCAACGCACGGATCCGGAACTGTTCGCGTGGTCCTACGACTATGTCGGCGATCTCGCCGAGACCGTCTCTCTCATGTGGCCCGCCGCGCCCACGAATGCGGCGCCGCCGACGCTCGCCGAAGTCGTCGAGACGCTCGAGACCGCGCCGAAGCCGGAGGTGCCACGCATCGTCGCGCGCTGGCTCGACGCATCGACGCCCTCCGTCCGCCTCGCGCTGCTGAAGCTCATTACCGGCGGCCTGCGCGTCGGCGCATCCGCACGCCTCGCAAAAATTGCGCTTTCCGAACATGCGGCGTGTGGGATTGCGCCAGACGACATCGAGGAAGTTTGGCACGGACTCGCGCCGCCCTATGCCGAGCTGTTCGCGTGGCTCGAAGGCCGCGGCGAGCGTCCCGATCCCGCCGATGCACCGACGTTCCGGCCGCCGATGCTTGCGCAGCCGCTCGAAGATCCGGATCTCGCCTCGCTCGACGCCAGCCAATTCCGTGCCGAATGGAAGTGGGACGGCATCCGCGTGCAGCTCGTTGCGACCAACGGCGGCAAGCGGCTGTTCTCGCGCGGCGCCGAGGATATCTCCGGCGGCTTTCCCGAAATCATCGAGGCAATGCAGTTTCGCGCCGTGCTCGACGGCGAGCTCCTCATCATGCGCGACGGCACGATTGCACCTTTCGCCGAGCTGCAGCAACGGCTGAACCGAAAGATCGTCGGTGCGAAAATGATGCGCGACTTCCCGGTCGCGGTGCGCCTGTACGACATCCTGTTCGACGGCGAGGAAGACCTGCGTGCGCTCGGTTTCGACGAGAGACGAGCACGTCTCGAAGAATGGTTGGTGCGCGTCCGCCCGCCACGCATGGATCTTTCCGAACTGATCCCGTTCGACACGATCGGCGACCTTGCCGCAATCCGCGACGCCGCACGCGCCGCTTCGATCGAAGGATTGATGCTGAAGCGGCGCGATGCGCCCTACGTCCCGGGACGCCCGAAGGGTCTCTGGTGGAAATGGAAGCGCGATCCGCTCACCATCGACGCGGTGTTGATGTACGCACAGCGCGGCCATGGCAAGCGCAGCAGCTTCTATAGCGACTACACATTCGGACTCTGGCGCGAAGGCGAGGGTGGGCACGACGAACTCGTCCCCGTGGGCAAAGCCTATTTCGGCTTCACAGATCAGGAACTCCTCATGCTCGATCGCTGGATCCGCAACCACACGGTCGCGCGCTTCGGCCCGGTCCGCGAAGTAGAGAAGACCTTCGTGCTGGAGATCGCCTTCGACGCGGCCCAGCTCTCCGGTCGCCACAAATCCGGTGTCGCGCTCCGCTTCCCCCGCGTCTCCCGGATCCGGCAGGACAAGCCGGCGGCCGAGGCCGACCGGCTCGAGACGCTGATGCGCCATGTCGAGAACGCACCGCGCGAAGCCGCGGAGTAGACGCTCGGGCGCCGGGCGGGCAGACTGGCGCGTAACGACACGTCAGGAACGCCCGTGCCCATCATCCGCAACACCACTCTTCACCTGCTCCGCGGCGGTAGTCTGGCGCTCGGCTTCGGCGTTTCGCACCTGCGCACTGCGGCCACTCCCATGCTCGCCAAGGCTGCCGGTTATGACTGGCTGTTCATCGACATGGAGCATGGAGCGTTTTCGATCCACGAGGCGACCCAGCTGTGTCTGGCCGCGCTGCCGACCGGCATCACGCCCATCGTCCGGGTCTGCACGGATGCGCTCGACGAAGGCACGCGCGCGCTCGACAATGGCGCGCAAGGCCTTGTCATTCCGCATGTCGACACGCCGGCTCAGGCGAAGCGTGTGGCAGAGGCGTTCCGCTTCCCGCCCCGCGGGCATCGCAGCTGGGGCGGGCCGATCGCGGTCTACGGCTTCAGCCCGCCTGCCCCCGCGGTCGCGCAGGAAGAAATCGACCGCGAGATCATCGTTGCCGCGATGATCGAGACAGCCGAGGCCGTCGCCAATGCGGACGCCATCGCCGCAACGGCGGGGATCGACGCGTTGCTGATTGGAACGTCGGATCTCAGCGCCGATATGGAAATCCCAGGCCAGATCGGACACGAGCGGATCCAGGCGGCCTACGCCTCGGTCGGCGATGCGTGCGCCCGGCACGGGAAGGTTCTCGGCATGGGTGGCGTCTACGATGATGTGTATGCGAAGATCTACGTCACCGGGGGCGCACGCCTTGTCCTCGGTGGCGCCGACCAGGGATTCCTGATGGCGGGCGCGTCAGCCCGCGCAAACCTGCTACGCGCGAGCTGATCCCGCGTTCTTGATCCGCTTCGCCCGTTTCGGATTATAGCGGCCGTGCGACAACAACGTCGCCACCACCATACGGAGCGAACTGCTATGCGTCTCACCCGCCTTGTCCTTGCACTGGCCTGCAGTGCGGCCCTGACCGTGCCCGCGCTCGCGCAGACCAGCACCACGCCGCCGACCGCCGCACCGGCGACGACCGCGCCGTCGATCACCGCCCCATCGGCCGCGACGCCGCGTGCAGCGTCCCCGGCCGCCCCCGCGCCGAGCACGTCGGCGAGCACCGCGCCATCGGCAACGCCCGCGACCGGCATGGTGAACATCAACACCGCAAGCGTGGCGCAACTCGACAAGCTGCCGCAGATCGGCAAGTCGCGCGCTGAGAAGATCGTCAAGGGTCGCCCCTACAGCAGCCCGGCGGATCTCGTGAACAAGAAGATCCTGACGAAGAGCGTCTACAGCAAGATCAAGGACAAGATCACCACCTGAGGTCGGCCCGCGCCCGGTCCGCGAGGACCGCGGCGCGTCCCTTGGATCACGGTGTGCCGGACGTCGCCGATCAGCAATGGAGGCTGCCGTCGGGCCCGCGGGTCGGTGGGACGGGTTCCGGAAACAGCTCGCGCTTGTCGGCTGGTATGCTGGGGCCGCACGAGAACGACTGATATGGGAAGCCGCATCCGGCGAGCGTAAACAGGGATGCGAGACAGCAGAACCCGAGTACTAATCGGCGCATTGAGAGCCTCATGGATTGCCGGACCTCCATTCGGGGGGCACCCTCGTCCGGTTGCTGAACGGCATGTGGGGTCGCGGTCTCGCGCGATCTTTGGCGCGCGATGGATTTGCGCCGGAACGCCACGTGAGGAGTGTGCGATTTCCGCGCTGACGCGAGCCGCCACGCTCCCGGCTCGTCACTGGCCAGAACGCCTTGTTGCATGCCGCAAAATGCGGGCGATGGATTTCGCACGATCTCGGCCGCGTGATAGACCGGAGATCGCCGATTTGGAGAGACCGCGATGAACGAGCAGATGCCGGCGCCGAGCCTCCGCCGGTTCTTCGCCGCCCCGCTTGCCGAGACCGACCCGGAGCTCGCGGAGGCGATCGGCCACGAGCTGGTTCGTCAGCAGGACGGGATCGAGCTGATCGCGAGCGAGAACATCGTCTCCGCCGCCGTGCTCGAGGCCCAGGGCAGCGTGCTCACCAACAAATACGCCGAAGGCTATGTCGGCCGCCGCTATTACGGCGGCTGCGGCTATGTCGATGTCGCCGAGCAGCTTGCCATCGATCGCGCGAAGCAGCTCTTCGGATGCGGCTTCGTGAACGTGCAGCCGCATTCCGGCGCTCAGGCCAATCAGGCCGTGTTCCTCGCGCTCCTGAAACCGGGTGATACGATCCTCGGCATGAGGCTGGCGGCCGGCGGCCATCTCACACACGGCGCCGCGCCCAACCTCTCCGGCAAGTGGTTCCGCGCCGTCCAATACGGTGTCCGTCGCGACGACGGACTGCTGGACTATGACGAGCTGGAGACGCTCGCGCGTGCCGAGAAGCCGCGCATGATCATCGCGGGTGGCTCCGCCTATCCGAGGGTGATCGACTTCGCGCGCATTCGCCGCGTCGCTGATGAGGTCGGTGCGTACTTTATGGTCGACATGGCGCATTTCGCCGGACTGGTGGCGGCTGAGGTCGTTCCGAGCCCGCTCCCGCACGCGCATGTCGTGACCACGACCACGCACAAGACGCTGCGCGGCCCGCGCGGCGGCATGATCCTCTGCAACGACGCGGAGATCGGCAAGAAGATCAACAGCGCGGTCTTTCCCGGCTTGCAGGGCGGGCCACTGATGCACGTCATTGCCGGCAAGGCCGCCGCATTCGGCGAGGCGCTGCGCCCTGAGTTCCGCGTCTACCAACGCGCGGTCGCGGACAATGCCCGTGCCTTGGCGGCGACGCTGGTGGAGCAGGGGCTTGCCATCGTGACGGGCGGCACCGACAGCCACCTGATGCTCGTCGACCTCCGCCCCAAGCGCACGACCGGCAAGGCGGCGGAGGCGAGTCTCGAGCGCGCGCATATGACTGCGAACAAGAACGCGATCCCGTTCGACCCGGAGAAACCGGCGATCACATCCGGCATCCGCCTGGGCACGCCCGCCGCCACCACGCGCGGCTTCGGCGTCGCGGAGTTCCAGGAGGTCGGGCGCATGATCGGCGAAGTGCTCGACGGCCTCGCGCGCTCGAACGACCGGGGCAACGATGCGCCCGAGCGGGCGGTTGGCGCCCGCGTGCTCGACCTCTGTGCGCGGTTCCCGATCTATCAGGGCATGCGCTGACGCCGTGCGGTGTCCGTTCTGCGGCCACGACGATACGCAGGTTAAGGACAGCCGTCCGTCGGACGACGGGTCCGCGATCCGTCGGCGTCGGAACTGCACGAATTGCGGGCAGCGCTTCACTACGATCGAACGGGTGCAACTGCGCGAACTTACGGTCGTCAAGTCGGACGGGCGACGGGTTCCGTTCGACCGCGACAAACTGGCGCGCTCGGTGCGCATCGCGCTCCGAAAGCGGCCGGTCCAGGAGGAACGGATCGAGCGGATCGTCAACGGCATCGTCCGCCATCTCGAGGCCTCGGGCGAGACCGACATCACCAGCAAGCAGATCGGCGAGTTGGTCATGGAGACCCTCAAAGAGGTCGACGAGGTCGCGTATGTCAGGTTCGCCTCCGTGTACCGGAACTTCCGGGAGGCGAAGGACTTCGAGGCCTTCCTCGGGGCGCTCGGCGAACCCACGTAGTCCCCGACAATGAGCACACCGGACGACCAGTCGCACATGCGTGCGGCGCTCTCGCTCGCGCGCCGAGGTCTGGGCAATGCGTGGCCCAATCCAGCGGTCGGCTGCGTGATCGTGCGCGACGGACGCGTTGTCGGTCGTGCCGTGACCGCGCCGGGCGGCCGCCCGCACGCCGAAACCGCCGCGCTCGCGATGGCGGGGGAGGCGGCGCGGGGGGCGACGGTCTACGTCACCCTGGAGCCGTGCTGCCACTGGGGACAGACGCCGCCGTGCACCGACGCGCTGATCGCTGCCGGGGTCGGCCGCGTGATGATCGCAGCACGTGACTGCGATCCGCGGGTGAATGGCGAGGGGATCGCGCGTCTGCGCGCGGCCGAGATTGCCGTGGACGAGGGGCTGCTCGTCGACGAGGCGGCGGATGTCGCCGCCGGGTTCTTCACCCGTGTCCGCGACGGCCGGCCTCTGGTCACGCTGAAGCTCGCCTCCACGCTTGACGGACGGATTGCCACCCGCACCGGCGAGAGCCGCTGGATCACCGGCGAGCCCGCACGGCGCATGGCGCACGCGCTGCGCGGCCAGAACGACGCGGTGCTGGTGGGCGTCGGGACGGTGCTGACCGATGATCCGGACCTCACCTGCCGCATTCCCGGCTACAAACCGGTCCCGATGGTCCGCGTCGTTGCGGACAGCCACTTGCACACGCCGCTCACGGCCCGTCTGGTCGCCACCGCCGCCGAGTCGCCGAGTTGGATCGTCTGCCGCAACGGCGCCGATCGAGCTCGGCGCGAGGCGCTAGAAGAAACCGGTGTCGAAGTCGTCGAGGTGGCCCCCGGAACCGCCGGCGTGAGCCTCGAGCAGGCACTCTCGGCGTTGGCCGAACGTGGGATCACGCGCGTGCTGGTGGAGGGCGGCGCGAAGATTGCGGCCGCCCTGCTGCGTGACGATCTGGTCGACCGCGTCGCCTGGTTCCATGCGCCCTCGGTCATGGGCGGCGATGGCTGGCCGGCGGCGCAAGCGTTCGGCAGCGATTCCCTGGCGCGAATGCCGCGCTTCGTCCGCTTCTCCGTCCGCCCCCTGGGCGACGATTTGCTGACCGAACTGCGCCGGGCTGCCTGATGTTCACCGGCATCGTCAGCGGGCTCGGCACCATGCGCGAGATCGCCCCGATCGGCGGGGGGCAGGACATGCGACTCGTGGTCGCGACGCCGTGGCCCGACACCGCCGCCATCGCGATCGGCGCTTCGATTGCGTGCTCCGGCTGCTGCCTCACCGCGATCGAGGTGGGGACCGACTGGTTCGCCGCGACCGCGTCGGCGGAGACGCTGTCCAAGACGACCCTCGGCACGTGGCGCGTCGGGACCCGCATCAACCTGGAGCGGTCGCTCCGCGTCGGCGACGAGTTGGGCGGGCACATCATGGCCGGGCATGTCGACGGCGTCGGCGAAGTGGTGTCGTCACACGCAGAGCACGGCAGTACTCGCTGGCTGTTCCGCATTCCCGCAGCGCTCGCCCGCTATGTCGCGCCGAAAGGGAGCGTCGCGGTTGACGGCGTGTCGCTGACGGTCAATGAGGTGGACGGCGCGGCGTTCGGCGTGAACATCATCCCGCATACGGCGGCAGTGACCACCTTCGGCGCCCTCCGTTCGGGCGATCCCGTCAACATCGAGATCGATACGGTCGCGCGGTATGTCGCGCGTCTGCAGGAGTTCCGATGACGCTCACCCGCACGCTCTCCGAATATCTCGCCTCGGCCGACGATCTGATCGAGGAAGCGCGCTCCGGGCGCATGTTCATCCTCGTTGACGACGAGGACCGCGAGAATGAGGGCGACCTCGTCATCCCCGCGCAGTTCGCAACGCCGGACGCCATCAACTTCATGGCCCGGCACGCGCGCGGGCTGATCTGCTTGGCTCTTACGCGGCATCGCGTCGAGCAGCTCGGGTTGCCGCTGATGAGCCAGTCGAATGGTACGCGCCATCAGACCGCGTTCACGGTGTCGATCGAAGCGGCCCACGGCGTCACGACCGGCATCTCGGCGCACGACCGCGCCCACACCATCGCCGTCGCGATCAACCCGGAGGCAGGACGTGACGACATCGTCACGCCGGGCCACGTGTTTCCGCTGATGGCGCGCGAGGGCGGCAGCCTGGTGCGCGCGGG
>DATAPS010000505.1:0-12645 GCA_036265085.1 Acetobacteraceae bacterium
CCAGATCTGCAGAAACGACAGCCGCTGTATCCGGGCAGCGATCCCATTGCGTCGGTGCGGCTCGCGGGGCCAACGGAGCTAACGCCTCGTTTCAAGGGCTACAATCGCCTGCTCCCGCAATGCCTCCAGCGCGATCTTCGCCTTCAGCGCCGCATCGATCCTCCGTCTTGTCTTCCTCATCGTCCGCTCCGTCTAACACGACAAAACGGTTCACGTTCCAGTTAAGCCCCTGGTCCCATTTTTCCGGGGTCCACTTCAATTCGGCAAAGGCTGTCATTGAGGTGCCTTTCGAGAATACTGCGGAGAGTTATTCAGAGGCGTTATCTCGCGGCGGCTGTCCGCGCCGTCTTCAAGGCCGTGGTCCACCACAGCAGATCGTCGATCATCGGCGTTGCGGCATTTGCATCCAACTCGGCCAGCCCAGCGGTGACTTCGCCGCCCGTGTAGTGCGTCATCAGAGTGGCGACGGGGATGTGGACCGATGAACGAATTGGGGCGACCTGAAGTTCGATCATCGTTTCGCGGAGCTGCTGGACGCTGCGTGCGCCGCCTTGGGAGCCATAGCTGACGAACGCCGCTGCCTTGCGCCTCCACTCCGGATAAACCCAGTCAATGGCATTCTTGAGCACCGCCGAAGGCCCGTAATTGTATTCCGGCGTCACGAAAACGAAGCCGTCGGACTGCGCGATCGCGGCGGTCCATCGCTGCACGATCTCGTCCCCGTAAGGCGGGCGCCCCGGCATGGCCGGCGTGGCCGGCTGGTCAAAGAATGGCATCGAAAAGTCACGCAGATCCAGAAGCTGAGCGTCGACGCCCGCTCGCTTTTTCAGGTGTTCGAATATCCATTTCGCGGGTTTTTCGGAGAAACGTCCCTCGCGGGTGCTTCCAACAATGACAGAAATCACGGTCATCCTCTGCTCCATGCGGTTACCCAGACAGGTATCAAACTGATACCTGGACGAATCTGTATACTGGAGCTATGGTCCGCAAGAACGCACACGCCTGATACCTGAGAACACTGAGATGACCGTCCAATCGCTGCCTGATCCCAAGTCCGACAATTGCCGCGCTCTCAGTTCGATTCTGGGGATGGTGGGCGACAAGTGGACCGTGCTGATCGTCGTTCTGCTGGGCCGCGGTCCGAAGCGCTTCAACGAGATGAAGCGAATGGTCGGCGGTATTTCACAGAGGATGCTCGCCTTCACGCTGCGCGGATTGGAGCGGGACGGGCTGGTGAAGCGGACCGTCTTCCCCACCACGCCACCGCGTGTTGATTACGAGTTGACCACGCGCGGCAGCTCCTTGTGGGAGGCGGTGGAACCCCTCAGTTTGTGGGCGCGCGCGCATGTGAGCGAGATCCTCAAATCACGGGAACAGTTCGACGAGAAGATCTCCGCCTTCGGCAAGGATCCGCTTCCGGCTCGCTCCTCCGTCAACCGGCGCTCAGACCCGCAACGGTCCGCGGAATAACACGAAGTCACGCTTGCGTCGGTTCAGCAAAATCCTGCGGCATCCTGCCTGCGTCGGCTCACGACGGCGGGACGCGGAGCGAAGCTCCCCGCATCGGTGGCGTCGGTCTTCAGATCGTGCGCGACTGGGTGGTGCGGCTCAATGAGCGGGGCCCGGACCGTCTGATCGATACCGCAAGGCGCCGGGGCCCGGTCACTGCTCAGTGCGGAGCAGCGCCAAGCGTTGATGTGCATCGCTCCGCGGGTCTGGCTACGGCAAACTCACCGCTCGGCCTCGCCATCATGTTGAGGATGCCGACGCCATTCGCGTTTCTCAGAAGATCCGTCATGGCGGTCGAATACGCAAATCAATACCCGACAAGCATCAGGACGCCCGCGAGCGCGAGCACCACATTGCCGTTCACTGGAAGGCGTAACGCTCGGGGGACTGCCATCGCTCGGGTGACTCGTCCGCCGAGACCTTGCCCGAATGCGAGCATCGCCACGCTGAAAGAAAAGATGGAAAGTGCAGTCGCGATGTAGCCGGCACCACCGATGCCGCCTGCGATCGCGAGGCCGACATTGTTGATCGACAAAATCGCCGACAGGAACAGGGTTTCCTTCAGCCGGACGGGCTCTCCGCCCGCAACGCGAGCGAAAGGTCCGGGCGGCCGGTCGGGGATGCCATCGCCTTCCCGGTAGAGGTTCCAGGCCGCGAAGGCGAGAAGCAGCGCACCGCCGAGCACATCGGGGACTCTCGCCGGTAAAGTGTCACGAATCTGTCGCCCGAACGCCATGGCGGCCAGTGTGGCCAAAGTCGTCATGAAAGCGATGCACACGTTCTGCTCCCAGCGAATCACCCGACGTTCGACTCCGTATGCAGCGCCGATCGTCAGATTGTCGGTATTGGCGGCGAACCCGAGGAGCAGGATTGATGCCAGCCGATGGAATACCAAGATGTCACCTCGTCCGAAACCCCTGGTCAGCTGGTCGCGTTCGCCTCTCATGAGGCCGATGAAACGGCTCTTTCAAGCTGGATAATGACCCAGACGGGCGGCGGCGCGCAACGTCATCTCCTGCGTTCGCGTGTCCAGCAAACGGCAAGGCAAGAGCAGGAGCCGGGCTTCGCCACAGGCACAAGTGTTCACACGGTCTGGTTATCGGCTCCGGATGCGCTGTCGATCGCCCATCCGAGTCCCGCCTCCGAGTACGATGCTTCCGAAGGTCACGCCGGCTTGCTTCGGAATGATTGAGGCATGTCCCCTGATCGAACCCGTCCTGCACGCAACCCGAGGAGCCCTCGGACACCCTCTCGCTGTCAATTGGGCGCTGTTCGCCGTCGTGACTGCCGAACCATCCCCGTCAAACGAAGAAGGCGCCTCGTGGCATCCTGTCGCATCCCGTGTCTGGGAGGAACCGGGGTCGCGGCCGGCGGCAATCTTCGCAACGGAACCCGCTCCTCGGATGGCCTCCTCCGGGTGCGGCTTGTCGTGTCCGCCTACTACAGGGAGGCGATGAGCTCCCGATAGGCCTGCTCGGGGAACGCCTTCATCGTCCGCGTGCGGATGTTGCCGGCCTGGGCCGTCATGAGCGTGAAGCGTGCAGCCACCGCGTCGTCGGGCGCCTCGTAGATGATGACCATGTCGTAGTCACCCATCGTCATGAGGAACGTCTTGAGTTCGCCTCCCATGTCCCGCAGCTGTTTCTTGGCGGTATCGAGGCGGCGCGGCGATTCGTTGACGGCGCGCATGCCTTGCTCGGTCCAGCTTGCCAGCATGACGTATATTGTCATGGCACGTCTCCGCTTCTCGGTGACACCAGATTTGTCGAATGACGATCAAGACCTTACGCCCATTTCGGCGGCCGTCGTAGTCTCTTCTCCAATGCCGCCGCGAACGGGTCGCCCGAGCGGCGTCGTCCGGCTCAACGCGTCATCAGCGTCCGGCATCGCAGCAGTCACGCGATGCGTGCGCAAGCGCTCCGGCAGCGACGCCGTCCCGTTACGTGCAACATCCCGGTCCGAATCAAACGCGAACACGCTCACGTGCGCCTGGCACCAAACACCCAGGCTCCCGCGAAGTTGTGTCGGATGACGACTCTCGGATAACCCGGTTGCACGCCGTTTTGCAGGAGAGCTCCGTTGGCAAGCTGGATTTGGGGTTTGTCACTCGTCGCCCTGACCATAGCAATCCACACCGCGGCTGTGGTGGTGATGGGCCTCGCGGGGCTCGCGATGAGGATGCGCTGGCTGGGGGACCGGTCCCTTGGGTTAGGCCACGCGATCCTGATCGTGATTGGCGTGATCGGAGCGGTTGGACTGCCGCTGAGTGCGCTGCACGTGATCGAGACCGCCATCTGGGCAACAGCCTATGTGTGGCTTGGCGCGCTTGGTTCGCTCCAAGACGCGATGTTCTATTCCCTCGACTCAATGACGACGCGAGGTGCTTCAGGGCTGACGCTGCAACCGCATTGGCGGATGATGGGCGCGCTGGAGGCTGCCGACGGCATGATTCTGTTCGGTATCAGCACGGCCTACACTCTCGCGGTGATGCAGGCGTACTGGCCAATGCTCTCCAAGTCGCTCGATACCGGCGGCAACCGATGATTCAATCCCTTGCGTTTGGATGGAATCTGACGGAGCGAAACCGCGTTTCCTCCATCTCAGCGGATTCGTAAGGCGGGTCTCGACCCGCCGGTCGGTGCGAGACCGAGATGGCGGGTCGAGACCTGCCCCACGCTTCGGACTCGATTGTCTGCTTGCCGCCTTGTGATCCGCGGCTGCTGAAGTTTTCACCACAACGACCGCAATCGCGACCAAGCAACTCGGCAAGCGCAAGCACATACTCATCGCCGCGTACCCGCATGGCGGCCGAATTACAAACGCGCCTGACTTTCTTCCATGCGGGGCGTGTAAACGAACTCAAGCTTCAGTCCATCCGGATCGGCAAAAAATACCGCGTAGTAGCCATCCTCGTAGGACGGATAATCGGCGGGCGGATCGAGCACAGTCGCCCCCATCTCCAGCAGACGAGCGTGAAGAAGATCGACATCCATCCGACTGGCGGCTCGCCAGGCCACATGGTGCAAGCCCGGCGCGTAGCGGTCATGTCCACGATCGCGGCCAGCGCCTTCAGCCTTCTTCAATCCGATCGAGAGGAACCCTTCACCAGGCGATGTCAACTCCCAATCAAAGCCATGCGCATCCTCGCGCACGCGCTGGTATCCCATGAAGCCAAGCACCGAATCATAAAACGCGCAGGACGCCCATGGGTCCCTCACCGTGAGGTCGAGGTGGTGAACTGAGCCGCGCATCGACAATACCTGCGTTATCGAGGTCGGGGACTTGCGGTCTCTCTTTAGGCACCGGTGCCTGACGGCCAACATGTTCATCCCAGAACGCCACCAGACAAGAGCGCTGCCGATGCGGTCAATGTCGCGCCCGGCGTCCTTCTTGCGCCGGATTGGCGACCATCCTTATGACATTCATTGCCCATCGCATCGAGCGGTCGGCCGTCATCGCGAAACCCAGATCGCCGACGCGCACTCACCCGGAGAACGGCTGACTGCACCGGTCTCGGATCGGAGATAGTTCCCGGCCACAGGGCTCGACCATGGTCGGCACCATCGTTGGTGCATTTTTTCCGACCGTCATCGCGTTGCTCTTGGGTTCGTTACGGGCTCCGCAAGGTCCTCGCGACCATGGGCGATGGCGCGTTCCGGATCAACTCGCACGAGATCGAGACGGCTGTCCGCGAGACGATTCCCCCGGTCGCGCTCGTTGTGAGCGGCGCGGCCGAGCCGTTCAGGCGGGCCGTTCAGGAGGGTCGGGGCGCGGGTTGTTGCACGGCGGCGTCGAGCGCGCCGAGGAAGCGTGACCTGTCGGCCTTGGTCAGCGGCGGCGGTCCGCCAGTGGCGACGCCGATCTCGCGCAGATGCCGGGAGACTTCGCGCCCCGCGAGCGCCTGGCCGATGTTGTCCGCCGTCCAGTGCTTGCCGTACGGCGAGACGGCGCGGGCGCCCTTAGCGAGACAGCGGGAGGCGAGCGGGATGTCGGCGGTCACGCAGACGTCGCCGGCGGCGATCCGCTCGGCGATCCAGTCGTCCGCGATATCGGCGCCTTCGGCCACGGTGACCATCGTGACATTCGGCAGGCCGCGCGGCCGGATCGGCCGCGAGCCGTTCGAGACGACGATCACGTTGAGCCCGAGGCGCGTGGCGACCCGGTAGACCTCCTCACGGACGGGGCAGGCGTCGCCGTCGACGTAGATCGTGAGCAGGCTTTTAGCGCCGTGCCTTGCGCGCGGCGTAGCGGGCGTCGCGGGCGGCTTTCTGCGCCGCGAGCAGCTGCAGCTCCTTCATTTTCCGCTCGGCTTCGGCCGCCGCGGCCGCCACCGCTTCTGCGGCCTTGCGGGCGCGCTCTTCCGCGAGCGCCTTCTCGCGCGCCGCCTTGCGCTCGGAGATGCGCTTCTCCCGCGCCTCAGCGGCCGCCTTCAACGCCGCCTGCCGCTCCTGCACCTTGGGGTCGTCCGGCCCCGGCATCGCGCGGAATTTTTCCAAGGCGGCCTTGCGCGCGTTCGTGGACGCCTCTCGCCGGTCGTTGAAGTTGTCGCTCTTGAAGCCCTTCATCGGCGCTCTCTTAGCCAGGACCGCCGCAGCCGCCTAGCCCCGCGTGGCCTCAGGGCGCGCGTGACCAGCCTCGATCCCC
The DNA here is from genome assembly GCA_036265085.1 of Acetobacteraceae bacterium. Lineage (GTDB taxonomy): Bacteria > Pseudomonadota > Alphaproteobacteria > Acetobacterales > Acetobacteraceae > DATAPS01. The sequence continues at coordinate 6,154 of DATAPS010000505.1, forward strand.
ATGCTATCCGCGCATGACAAACCCGATGGCGCGCAAGAGCGACTCCCCCCTCCCCTCCCGCGACGAGATCCGGCGCTTCATCCGCGAGGCGCCGGGGCGCGTGGGCAAGCGGGAGATCGCGCGTCACTTCAAGCTCGGCCCGGCGCAGCGGATCGCGCTGCGTGGCGTGCTGAACGATCTCGGCCGCGACGGCGACGTGGCGCCCGCCGGCAAGAAGCGGTTCCGCGCGCCGGGGCGGCTGCCCGAATCGATGGTGGTGCAGATCACCGGGACGGACCCCGACGGCGACCCGATCGCACGCCCGGTCGGATGGGACGGGGGCGGGCCGCCGCCGCTCATCCTGATGGCGCCGGAGCCGCGTGGGCGTCCGGCGCTCGCACCGGGGGAGCGGGTGATCGCGCGCCTCAAGCCGATCGGCACGGGGCGCTACGAAGGGCGCACGGTCAAGCGGCTCGGCGACGAGCCGGGGCGCGTGCTCGGCGTGTTCCGGCCGGGGCCGGCGGGCGGACGCATCGTGCCGACGGATCGCCGGGCCAAGGGCGAGTGGCTCGTGCCACGCGGCGAGGATGGCAGCGCCGAGGCGGGCGAGATCGTGCTGGCGGCGCCGCTGCCCCACGCCGGTTACGGGCTCAAGCCGGCGCGGGTGATCGAGCGCCTGGGCCGGATGGGCGACGCACGGGCGATCAGCCTGATCGTGCTGACGACCCACGACATTCCGCAGGTGTTCAGCGAGGGAGCGGAGGCGGAGGCGCGACGCGCGAGAGGGGTGATCCCGCGCGGCCGGACCGATCTGCGCGACGTGCCGCTGGTGACGATCGACGGCGAGGACGCGCGCGACTTCGACGACGCCGTATTCGCGGAGCCGGACGGGGACGGGTTCCGGCTGCTCGTCGCGATCGCCGACGTTGCGCATTACGTCCGTCCGGGCTCCGCGCTCGACCGCGATGCGCGGCTGCGCGGCAATTCCTGCTACTTCCCGGACCGCGTCGTGCCGATGCTCCCTGAAGAGCTCAGCAACGGCTGGTGCAGCCTGCGGCCGAACGAGGACCGTGGCTGCCTGTTCGTCGAGATGCGGGTCGATCGCGAGGGCCGGAAGACCGCGCAGAGCTTCGGGCGCGGGATCATGCGGAGCGCCGCCCGGCTCACGTACGAACAAGTGCAGGAGGCGCACGACTCGGGCAGCGATCTCGGACTGCCGATCGCGCCGCTCTATCAGGCTTTCCGCGCGTTGCTCGCCGCCCGCGAGCGACGTGGCACGCTCGATCTCGACCTGCCCGAACGGAAGGTGATCCTCGGCGAGGACGGTCGGGTCGAGACCGTGGCGCCCCGGCCGCGGCTCGATTCGCACCGGCTGATCGAGGAATTCATGGTGCTCGCGAATGTCTGTGCCGCGGAGGAGCTGGAGCGGCTCCATCAGCCCTGCATCTATCGCGTTCATGCCCCGCCGTCGGAGGAGAAGCTCGAGAATCTCCGCAGCTTCCTGCGGAGCTTCGACATCAGCTTGCCGCCGGGCAATCAGATCCATCCGCGCGACCTCGACCGCATCCTCAAGCGCGTCGCCGGCACCGAGGACGCGCCGCTGATCAATGAGGTGATGCTGCGCAGCCAGATGCAGGCTGCGTATAGTCCGGACAACATCGGTCATTTCGGCTTGGCACTTCCCCGCTACGCGCACTTCACCAGCCCGATCCGCCGCTATGCCGACCTGTTCGTGCACCGAGCACTGATCCGCGGGTTGCGGCTCGGCGCCGGGGCGCTCAGCGACGCGGAGGCGGCGGAGATCGCCGAGATCTGCGAGCATATCGTGGCAACCGAGCGTCGCGCGACGCTCGCCGAGCGGGACGCGATCGACCGATACGTCGCCGCGTTCATGGCGGACAAGGTCGGCTCCGTGTTCGCCGCGCGCATCTCGGGCGTGACGCGGTTCGGATTGTTCGTGACAGTTTCGGGAAATGGCGCAAGCGGACTCGTCCCCGTCTCTTCGTTGCCGGATGATTACTACGTGCACGATGAAACCGCGCAGACGCTGACCGGACGCGCCCGGAGATTGAGCTTCCGCCTTGCCCAGGATGTCGAGGTCCGGCTCGCGGAGGCGAGTCCGATCACGGGCGGGCTGGTGTTTCACATCATGCAAGCTGCGGCAGACCGCGCCGCGCGGCGATCCGGCACGATGAAAGCGCGCCCGCGCCGGAGGTGAGAGCCGCAGCCGCCCTCGCCGCCGTCCTCGCGGTCCTCACCGTGGCAGCGCGCGCCGAGCCGTTCGGCACGACGCACCCCTTCAACGCGCCGGTCTTCGCTGCGGTGACCGGGACCGCTTTCGCGTTCATGGCGCCGCGCACGCTCGATCCGATCCCGATCCCGGAGATGGCGATTCGCGGCCTGCGGAGTCTGTCGACGCTCGACCGGAACCTCGTGGCGGAGCTTCACGGGAACGGCATCGCGCTGCTTTCGGGCGCGAACCCGATGCTTTCGGTCGTCCCACCCGTGCCGACCGATGCGATCGCGTGGGGCGCCGCGACCGCGGAGATCACCCGCGCTGCCTGGAACACATCCGCCGCGGTCCGGCAGGCCGGCAATGCGGGCGTGACCCGCGCGTTCTTTGACGAGCTCCTCAGCCACCTCGACGCCTATTCGCGCTACCTGCCGCCGCAGGAGGCCGCCGAAGAAATGGAGCGGCGGGCCGGCAGCGCGGGCATCGGGGTCCGGCTCGTTCGGCGTGGACGCGCGTTCGTGGTGGTTGCGGTGGCGCCGAACAGCCCCGCTTTCGACGCCGCGATCCAGACCGGCGACAGCGTGCTGCAGATCGATGACGACAGCACGCAGGGCCAGAGCCTCGATGACGTGACGGCGGCGCTCGCCGGGCCCGAGGGCTCGGCGGTCATGCTACGGCTGCGTGCGCGGAACGGACGTGTCCGCGACGTCACTCTCCAGCGCGCGCTGATCCCTGAGCAGACGGTGCTGCTCACGCGCACGCGGGACCTGGTGACGATCCGGATCACGTCCTTCGCCGACGAGACGGCCGATCAGCTGCGCACGGGCTTGCTGACCGCGGTCAAGGACGCGCGCGGCCTCCGAGGCGTGGTCCTCGATCTGCGCGGCAATCGCGGGGGGGTGCTCCGGCAGGCAATCGCCGCAGCCGAGCTTCTCGTCGCGCACGGGTTGCTGGCGCGGACCATGGGCCGCGATCCCGCGGCCGACCATGATTTTCAGGCGAATGGGGAGGATCTCGCCAACGGGTTGCCCGTCGTGGTCCTCGTGGACGGGCAGACCGCCAGCTCGGCGGAGATCCTCGCCGCTGCCCTCGCCAACCGCGGCCGGGCCGTCGTGGTCGGCAGCTCGACGCTGGGCAAGGGACTGGTGCAGACGGTAACCAACCTGCCGGACGGCGGCGAGCTGTTCGTGACCTGGAGCCGTGTGCTGGCGCCCGCGGGTTGGCCGATCCAGGCGCTCGGGGTGCTGCCGCAGGTCTGCACCAGCCTCGGGCGCGGCGAGCTCGAGGCGGAACTGCGATCGCTGAAGGATGGCCGCGAGCCGCTCGAAGAATCCCTGGCGCGCAGACAGGAGGCGCGACCCACCACGCCGCCGATGGACATCATCGCCATCCGGGAGGCGTGCCCGGCGGCCGAGGGGCGCGACTCGGACATGACGGTCGCGCGTTTCCTGCTCGAAAACCCAGGCGCCTACGCGACCGCGCTGCTCGAACCCGCGCCCGAGTAGCTTGACGCTGCCGTGCGGGATGCGCAATTACGCGGGCTGATTCGAGGATTCGACGATGGCAAAGACGAATACGATCCAGATCAAGCTCGTCTCGAGCGCCGACACCGGGTTCTTCTACGTGACGAAGAAGAACGCGCGCGCCCAGACGAACAAGATGGAATTCAAGAAATACGACCCGGTTGCGCGCAAGCACGTCGTATTCAAGGAAGCGAAGATCAAGTAATCGCGCCCGATCACGCTTGGCCGGTGATTAGCCGGGCGCCTCGCAAACTCTGATTGGGGCCGCTGGCCCGTGCATGCACTGCGTGACACGGCACGGAATCTTTTGCTCTGCACACTTTCGCAACCGCACGTTCACGCCTTTCGTCCCGCTCGCGTTTGCGCTAGCAGGGCGACCGATCGATGACATCTGCGCAGCCGAAAAGTGACGATCGCATGACACACGTGATGAAGTCGAGTGTCCTCAAAGGCGGGATGCGACGCAGCGGTGCGGCGTCGAACGTTGGCGGCGTGGTCGCCAACCCCTGGATGTTCTTTCGCCGCTGGCTCGCCAATCCGCTCCAGATGGGATCGGTGGTCCCCTCCTCCCCGGCGCTGTGCGCACGCGTGTCCGCTCAGGTGCGCTGTGCGCCCGACGAGGCCGTCCTGGAGCTGGGCGCCGGCACCGGCGTCATTTCACGTGCGCTGCTCGACGGGGGGGTGCCGAGCGATCGACTGTTCGTCGTGGAGATCGTACCGGACATGGCCGATCACCTCCGGCAGGTGCTGCCGGGTGTCAGCGTGATCCAGGGCGACGCGCGCCGGCTGCCGGAGCTGCTGCCGCCGCACTGGCATGGGCGGATCGGCACCGTCGTCTGCGGGATTCCTCTGGTGCTGCTGCCAGTCGCCGAGCAGCGCCGCTTCATCGACGCTATCGAGCGCGTCGCGCCGGGCCGCGGGTTCCTCCACTACAGCTACTGCGCAACCTCCCCCCTGCCCTTTCGCAAGCACACGCTGACGGCGCATCGCGAGGCCTGGACGCCGCTGAACTTCCCGCCGGCGAGCGTCTGGCGTTACACGCCGGCCTGACCAACGCACACAGGCGCGGCTTTGTGATACGCTCCCCGCTCGTTCGTCCGGACACGGGGAGGCAGGAATGGACGCGGCACCGGCGTCGGCCAAATACGACATGGCGAAAACGGCGGCCAACTACGCGCCGCTGACGCCGCTCAGCTTTCTCGCGCGCACCGCGTTCGTGCATCCCGACCGCGTCTCGGTCATCGACGGCGCGCGCCGCTTCACCTGGCGCGAGACCGCGGAGCGCTGCCGCCGATTCGCATCCCGCCTTGCCGCCCTTGGAGTGGGCCGCGGCGACACGGTCGCGGTGATGGCGCCGAACATCACGGCGACATTCGAGGCGCATCTCGCCGTGCCGATGGTGGGCGGCGTGCTCAACGCGCTGAACATCCGCCTCGACGCGCCGACCATCGCCTTCATCCTCGAGCACGGCGAGGCGCGCGTCCTGCTGACCGATCGCGAGTTCAGCGCGACCATCGCCGCCGCCCTCGCCGCCCTCCCCGAGCATGCGCGGCCATTCGTCGTCGACATCGACGATCCGCTTGCCGGCCCCGGCGCGCTCTTGGGATCGATCGAGTACGAGAGCTGGCTCGGAGAAGGCGATCCGGATTTCACGTGGGAGATGCCGGGCGACGAGTGGGACGCCATAGCGCTCAATTACACCTCGGGCACCACCGGCAAGCCGAAGGGCGTCGTCTACCACCACCGCGGCGCGCATCTGAACGCGCTCGGCAACGTGCTGGCGTGGGGGATGACGCCGCATCCCGTCTATCTCTGGACGCTGCCGATGTTTCATTGCAACGGCTGGTGCTTCCCGTGGACAATCACGACGCTCGCGGGCACGCATGTCTGCCTGCGCCGCGTGGAAGCCGCCTCCATATTCGAGGCGATCGCGCAGCACGGCGTCACACATCTGTGCGGTGCGCCGATCGTGGTGAACCTGCTGGCGAACTCGCCGAGCATTCCGGATCTGGGCGGTCGCGTGATCGAGATCATGACGGCGGGCGCGCCGCCGCCGGCTACGGTGATTGAGGCGGTGGAGGGCCGAGGCTTCCATGTCACGCACACCTACGGGCTGACCGAGGTGTACGGGCCCGACGTCGTCTGTTCGTGGCAGGACTCGTGGAGTGCGCTTCCGAAACACGAGCAGGCGCAGCTAAAGGCGCGGCAGGGGGTGCCGTATCACACGCTCGACGGGCTGATGGTCGCCGACCCCAAAACGCTCGCGCCAGTCCCGCGCGACGGCGCGACGATGGGCGAGGTGTTCATGCGCGGGAATACCGTGATGAAGGGCTACCTGAAGAACCCCGAGGCGACCGACGACGCCTTCGCTGGGGGGTGGTTCCACACCGGCGATCTCGGCGTGTGGCACCCGGATGGCTACATCGAGCTGAAGGACCGCAGCAAGGACATCATCATCTCCGGCGGCGAGAACATCTCCACGATCGAGGTCGAGCAGGCGCTCGCGGCTCATCCCGCCGTCGTTGAGGCGGCGGTGATCGGCATCGCGGACGAGCGCTGGGGTGAGGTGCCGAAGGCGTTCGTCATCGTGCGCAGCGGCACCACGGTCGACGCCGCCGAGCTGATCGCGTTCGTGCGCGCGCGGCTCGCCCACTACAAGGCGCCGCGCGCGATCGAGTTCGTCTCCGCACTGCCCAAGACCGCCACCGGGAAGGTCCAGAAGTTCGTGCTGCGCGAGGCCGTCGAAGCGCGAAGCTG
>DATAPS010000506.1:0-11193 GCA_036265085.1 Acetobacteraceae bacterium
GGGTGCCAGGGGTCAGTCGATGGTCTCGGGCTCGCGCTCGGCTTCGTCGTCGCCGCTATCCGGTTTCGGCAGGGCGGGCAGCGCCGCCTCGGTGAACTCGAAGTCCATCTTGCCGTCCTTCAGCGTCACCTTCACCGCGCCGCCCTTGGTCAATTTGCCGAACAGCAGCTCCTCGGCCAGCGGCTTCTTGATGTGCTCCTGGATCACTCGCGCGAGCGGCCGCGCGCCGTAGAGACGATCGTAGCCGCGCTCGGCCAGCCACTCCTTCGCCGCAGACGATAGCTCGATCGTGACATTGCGGTCGGCGAGTTGCGCCTCGAGCTGCATGACGAACTTCTCGACGACGCGCCCGACGATCTCCGGTGTCAGGGCCGCGAACGCGATCACCGCGTCCAGCCGGTTGCGGAATTCCGGCGTGAACATCCGCTTGATCGCATCCTCGTCCTCGCCGGCGCGGCCTTCGCGCCCGAAGCCGATCGCTTCCTTCGCCATATCCGCAGCGCACGCATTCGTCGTCATGATCAGGATGAAGTTGCGGAAATCGACGGTCCGGCCGTTGTGGTCGGTCAGCTTGCCGTGATCCATCACCTGCAACAGGATGTAGAACAGGTCCGGATGCGCCTTCTCGATCTCGTCGAGCAGGAGCACGGAATGCGGGTGCTGATCGATCGCGTCGGTGAGCAGGCCGCCCTGGTCGAAGCCGACGTAGCCCGGCGGCGCGCCGATCAGCCGGCTGACACTATGCCGCTCCATGTATTCGGACATGTCGAAGCGGATCAGCTCGATGCCCAAGGTGCTCGCGAGTTGCCGCGCTACCTCGGTCTTGCCGACGCCCGTGGGCCCGCTGAACAGGTAGTTGCCGATCGGCTTCTCGGGGTCCCGCAACCCCGCCCGCGACAGCTTGATCGCCGCCGAGAGCGCGTCGATCGCCTTGTCCTGGCCGAACACCATGCTTCGCAGGTCGCGTTCGAGATTGCGCAGCGTCTCCTTGTCGTCGGCCGACACCGACTTGGGCGGAATGCGTGCGATCTTCGCGACGATCTCCTCGACGTCGCGCAAGGTCACCGTCTTCCGGCGCTTGTGCTCCGGCTGGAGCATCCGGCTCGCGCCGACCTCGTCGATCACGTCGATCGCCTTGTCCGGCAGCTTGCGGTCATGGATGTATTTCGCCGACAGCTCCACCGCGCCGCGGATCGCCTCGTCGGTGTAGCGGACCTTGTGGTGCTTCTCGTAATTCGCCTTGAGGCCGCGGAGGATCTTCACCGCGTCCTCATTGCTCGGCTCGTTCACGTCGATCTTCTGGAAGCGGCGGACGAGCGCGCGGTCCTTCTCGAAATAGTTGCGGAATTCCTTGTAGGTCGTGCTGCCGATGCAGCGGAGCGTGCCCGACGCCAGGGCTGGCTTCAGGAGGTTCGAGGCATCCATCGCCCCGCCGCTGGTCGCGCCCGCGCCGATCACCGTGTGGATCTCGTCGATGAACAGCACCGCATTGGCCTGTGCCTCGAGTTCGGTGACGACCGCCTTCAGCCGCTCCTCGAAATCGCCGCGGTAGCGGGTTCCCGCAAGCAGCGCGCCCATGTCGAGAGCGTAGATCGTCGACTTCGCGAGCACCTCCGGCACGTCGCCCTCGACGATGCGCTTGGCGAGGCCTTCGGCGATCGCCGTCTTGCCGACGCCGGGGTCGCCGACATAGAGCGGATTATTCTTGGTGCGGCGGCAGAGGATCTGGATCGTGCGCTCGATCTCGCTCTCGCGCCCGATCAGCGGGTCGATCTTCCCCGCCATCGCCTTCTTGTTGAGATTGACGCAGTAGTTGCTGAGCGCGTCCTGACCGCGGCGCGACGGTTTCTCCTCGCGCTCCGGCTCGTTGTTGCCTTCAGAGGAGCCTTGCGGTGGGCGCTGCGATGCGCGGCCGGGGGCCTTCGCAATGCCGTGACTGATGAAGTTCACGGCATCCAGTCGCGTCATATCCTGCGTTTGCAGGAAATAAACTGCGTGGCTCTCGCGCTCGCTGAACAGCGCGACGAGCACGTTCGCGCCGGTCACTTCGTCGCGGCCCGAGGACTGCACGTGGATCGCAGCCCGCTGCACGACGCGCTGGAAGCCGGCTGTCGGCTTCGGGTCGCCGGGGCGATCCGTGGCGAGGCCGGACAGATCCTTGTCGAGGAATTCGGTCAGGTCGAGTCGCAGCTTGTCGAGATCGACGCCGCAGGCGCGCAACACGGTCGCCGCATCGGTGTCGTCCGCCAAGCCGAGCAGCAGATGCTCGAGGGTTGCGTATTCGTGCCGACGCTCGCTGGCGAGGGACAGTGCGCGGTGGAGCGTCTGTTCGAGGTTACGGGACAACATGATATTCGACGCTCCTTCGTCGGCTCAGAGGCGATGCGGTCACATCACCCCAGTCTTGCGCAGGCAACTACGAGGCTCCGTCCTGGAGGCTCTTTGCGGCGGCCTTCGCCGTGACGTTCCACCCGAAAAGCTCGGTATTCTTCACCGGAAAGCGAGTCGAACGCACCATCAAACTTGATGGGAGATGTAAAAACGCAGCATTCTCGGATAACCCTGGCCGGCTGACCGGGTTGCAGCAAACTTCCGTGGTTGCCCCGGCCGCCAATCCGCAACGCACAGAATGTTGCAAAGCCCAGGCGCCCGCCGAAAACGTCTGGCCCGTCGGGTCGCTTGCTCAGCGTCTACTCTTTCTCGATCGTGCACTGTAGCGGGTGCTGGTTCTGGCGGGCGAGGTCCATTACCTGCGTCACCTTGGTCTCGGCGACCTCGTAGGTGAACACGCCGCAGACCCCGACGCCGCGGCGGTGCACATGCAGCATGATGCGCGTCGCTTCCTCGCGCGATTTCTGGAAGAAGCGCTCCAGCACGTGCACGACGAACTCCATCGGGGTGTAGTCGTCGTTCAGCATCAGCACTTTATACATCGCCGGCTTGCGGGTTTTCGGCCGTGCCTTGACGACGACGCCGGTGTTCGGGCCGTCCCCGCTATCGTTGTTCCGCCTGTCGCCGTCACTCATCTGTGGAATCGCTCGACTTTCGCACTCAAAACACGCCAACCACTCCGGCCCGTCTCTGTCGGCAGGAACTCTGCCCAGCAGACATTCAGGTTATCGGAATTCGGGGCGGCGGGGGAAGAGTCTCGACGCATCACGCCCGCGCGCGAACATGCCTCCGCCGAGGCGGCGTTCAAGGGGGCCCCAGATACGGAAAAGCCCGGACGCGCGAACGCCCGGGCTTTTGATGGCAATATCGCGCGGGCGCAGCGGCCCGCGTTGCAATCAGACGGTGCGGCCGAACTTCTCGACCACGAGGGTCACACGCGCGGTGATCGGCGCGAGGGTCTGCTCGGCCAGCTTCAGCGACGCGTCAGTCATCTTGCCGGTCTCGGAAACCGCCTTGTCGAGGCTGTTGCGCGCCAGCGTCGACTGCAGCTCCATCGCCTCCTTGAGCGACTTGACCGACGTCAGCGCCTTGAACGTCGACACCGTCTCGTCGAACTGCGCCTGCGCCGTGGCAACGAACTGCTTGCCGAGATCCTGCACGCCGGCGGTCCAGATCTGGCTGGAACGCACAAATGCCTCGACATTGCCTTGACCGAAGGAGACGAAATCCTCGGCCGTCTTGATCACCTTGTCCATGCTGGCTTTTACCTTATCCATGCTCGTTTCATTGCCGGCAATGCCGCCGGCGGGCTCGTTCGTGACGCTCGGGGCCACGGCTTCGCCGGCGGGCGGCATCGGCGCGGGCACCGCTGCCTTGGATTGCCGGACCGCGCCCCTGCGGGGTGCGGTAGCTTGCAGTGGGGTCACGGCGGCCGTCGCGGCGACGTCATCCACCGACGCCACCACCTCCGCACTCGCGTCCTCGGGAGCAGCAGTGCCGCCCTGATTCGTCGCCATTGTCTGGGAGTCCCTACACAGCTCGAAATCGTTTGCTGCAGCGCAGCAAAAGCGAGATAGAACGTCCGCGTGCCGGTTTCAAGAAGTTTTTGTGCGCCGCAGCAAAAATCCGTGAAGGCACCAGAGCGGCAGCCCGCCTCCCCCGACATTCTCAGGGTGTTCCGTTAACTCGTTAAAAGTACAAGGTATTCGACGGCGTTGGCTGGCTGGACAAGGCGGCTTGTAGTCGAGTACTGTCATGGTGTCACTGAGTTGCGGGCGAGGAAACGCCGGGATGACTTTCCCGAATGAGCTGGACGCGAGACTAAGCACGAGCGTTTCGCGCCTGGCGCACCGCCTTCGTGGCACCCTTCTGATCGCGGTCGCCGGGACGATCTTGTTCACCGGCGCCGCTTGGGCGCAGATCGGATCGGATCGGTATAGCTCCATCGTCATCGAGGCGGCGAGCGGCAACGTGATGGAGGCCGCGAACCCCGACGAGCCGCGGCATCCTGCCAGCCTCACCAAAATGATGACGCTCTATATGGTCTTCGAGGCGCTGCGCGACCGGCGGATCAACCGCGACCAGCTCGTTCCGGTGTCGCTGCACGCCGCCGCGATGGAGCCTTCCAAGCTCGGGCTTCTGCCCGCCACCCGGATCACGGTCGAGGAGGCGATTCTCGGCCTGGTGACCAAGTCGGCGAACGATGCCGCGTCGGCGCTCGGCGAGCTGCTCGGGGGTGACGAGGACCGGTTTGCGGAGATGATGACCCTGCGCGCCCGCGCGCTCGGGATGAGCCATACGGTGTTCCGCAACGCGTCCGGCCTGCCCGATCCCGACCAGATCACCACCGCACGGGATCTCGCCATGCTCGCACGCCGGCTGATCCTGGATTTCCCGGTCGAGTATAAGTACTTCAGCACGCCCAACTTCATATTCCACGGGCACGTCGTGTACAATCACGACCAGATGCTGCAGCGCTATCCCGGCGCGGACGGCATCAAGACCGGGTTCGTCAACGCATCTGGGCACAACATCGCCACCTCGGCGGTTCGCAACAACGTGCGGCTCATCGGCATCGTGATGGGCGCCGCGACGAACGACGAGCGCGATCGGCACATGGCGTCGTTGCTGGACGCCGCCTACGAGCGGCTCGACGTGCCGCTACCGGGAGCCCGTGAAGTCCAGGCATGGCGGCTGACAAACCCGCTGATCTCCTCGGCGCAGGCAGCGACGACGGTACCGGCGCAACCGCAACAGCGACTGGCCGCGGCGCATGTGGCGGTTCCTGCGCCGCCGCGGGCCGCGGACTCCGATTCGCCGATCCGGCACGGTGGCACTGGATGGGGCGTTCAGGTCGGAGCCTTCAACTCCAGCGCCGCCGCCCGCCAAGCGGCCGCGGCGGCGTACCGTGTCGTGGGTGACGGCGATCCGCATGTCGCAGCGGTCGTGGTTCGCGGCAAGACGACGTGGCGAGCACAACTCCTCGGCCTCACCGAAGGCGAGATGCATAGTGCGGTCGGTAGTCTCGGGCGGCATCGTTTGCCGGCCCAGCCGATCCGTCCCGAGACGGAGCGCGTCGCGAGCCGCTGAGCCCCTACCCAGCAATCCCCTCACGCGCGGCGCGGAAAACGCGCAGCCAGTTACCGGCGCAGACCTTCTCCACCTCTGCTGCCGTCATCCCGCGATCGCGCATCGCCTGCGCGAGTTCCTGGTGGCGGCGGAAGTCGGGCATCTCGTCGGAGGCGACGCCGAGCGGCATGTCGGTGCCGATGCCCACATGCTCGACACCCACCGCGTCGATGAGCCGGAACAGATGGCGAACCAATCCGGCGAACCCCTCCTCGAAAAGCACGGCGATCCACGCCCCGATTACCCCGCCGCTGTCGACGACCATTTCGGCATAGGTTCGGCTGATGAACCGCGGATGGTTGCCGTTCGGCACGTTGGGGTCGATCAGGTTGCTGTGCGTGCACAGGAAGGGGCGGCGCGTCACCTTGGCCACGCCGCGCACGGTCGCCTCGGTGCAATGCGTGACGTCGACCATGATGCCGCGCTCTTGCATCCGCCGCACGGCCTCCGCGCCGAACGGCGTCAGGCCGTGATGCACCGCGGGTGCAGTCTGGATGTCGGCGGTTTCGTTCACGACGTAATGCGCGAGTTGGATGCTGCGCACGCCGCGCTCGGCCATCGCGTCGAACCGGTCGAGGTCGCCGTCGAGAAAGTCGCATCCCTCGACCGCCAGCACGATGGCCGGATCGCCGGCGCGGATCTCGTCAGGCTCGCGGGCAATGCGGAATCCGCTCGCCTGATAGGCGTCGAGCTGGACGATCGTATCCCGCCAGCCTTCGCCCGGCTCGGCAGTCCGGTGTTGTTCGATCGCGGTGCCGGCGGCGTTGACGCGGATCATGCCCGCGTCCGCCACCGCCGCGACCACGGCGGCCGTGACGCCGCCGGGCTTCATTGTCTCCAGATTGGCGCGGTCCACCGGCCCCGAGAGCCGACCCCAGCCGGCATGGGTGTGCATGTCGATGATCATGTGGATCAGGCTGAAGCCCTGCGCGCATGCGCGCAAGGCTTGCGAAGCCCCGACGGGTTACGCATGTTCATGGGCTTCAGTGACAGAGAGCCGCGGGTCGAGGGTCCCCTCCGCCACGGGCGGCGGAGCGGCAAGATGGACGGCGGCACGGACGCGCGGCGGATAACGATACACAGGCCTGAGGATTTCGCCGGCATGCGCGCCGCGGGCCTGCTCGCCGCCGAGACGCTGGACATGATCACTCCGCATGTGCGGCCGGGCGTAACGACCGCGCTACTCGACAAGCTCTGCCACGACTTCATCGCCGCACACTGCGCCGTTCCCGCGCCGCTCAACTACCGCGGCTTCCCCCGGTCGATCTGCACCTCGATAAATCACGTGGTCTGCCACGGCATTCCCGGCGACCGCCGGCTCGACAACGGCGACATCCTGAATATCGACGTCACCGTCATCCTGAACGGCTGGCATGGCGACAGCAGCCGGATGTATGTCGCCGGCACGCCATCCACGCGCGCGCGCAACTTGATCGACGTGACGCATCAGGCGCTGCACCGCGGTGTCGCGGCGGTGAAGCCCGGGGCCACGCTCGGCGATGTCGGCCACGCCATCCAGACCTTCGTGGAGGCCCATCGCTTCAGCGTGGTGCGCGATTTCTGCGGACACGGCATCGGCCGTAGGTTCCACGAAGCTCCCAACGTGCTGCATTACGGGCGCCCGGGCGAGGGCCAGATGCTGAAGCCGGGTATGTTCTTCACCATCGAGCCAATGGTGAACGCCGGTCGGCCAGAGGTGAAGGTGCTTGACGATGGCTGGACCGCGGTGACGCGCGACCGCAGCCTTTCCGCGCAATTCGAGCACATGATCGGCGTAACCGACGACGGCGCCGAGGTCTTCACGCTTTCGCCTGCAGGCATCTTCAACTCGCTCGCCGCGGCGGCTTGATCAGGTGGGTGCGCCGTTCGTGACGTCGCAGAAGCTGCGCTTCTGCGACACGGACAGGCTCGGACACGTCAACAATGCCGTGTACGCGATGATGTACGAGGCGGGGCGGGCGGAACTGATGGCGCATGCGGGACTTCTCGAGTCGCGATCCGGGCGGGGCGTGGTCATCGCACGGCTGGAGCTCGACTTCGTCGCCGAGATGAACTGGCCGGGGGAGGTTCGCATCGAGACCTGGTTCGCGCGCATCGGCAACAAATCGCTGCACGCTCGCCAGCAGCTGCTGATCGACGATGCAGTGGTTTCGCGCGCAGCGTCGGTCCTAGCCATCATTGACACCGCGACCCGCAGGGCGGTCGCGATCGAGCCTGCGTGGCGCGAGACCCTCGCGGCGTGGCTGGTCGAGGCTTAGCGCCCGCTCACCCGGCGGCACCAAGTTTTGCCAGCCAAGCCCGCACACGCGCCGGGGCGCCGAACGCTTCCTGCACGCGCCAACCCTGGCCGCCGCGCGCGCGGGCTTCGCGGATGCCGTCCTCGTCGGTCACGTCGTCCCCGATATAGACGGGCACGCGGCCTGCGAACGGGGGCTGCTGCATCAGCATATCGACCGCGCGTCCCTTGTCGACGCCGCGGGGCTTCACCTCCCAGGCCATATGAGCCGGCATGAGCGCGAAGCCGCTTTCGGGTCCGCCCATGATCGCGGCGAGCGCGTCCCACAATGCCGGGCCGGCATCCGGCGCAAGGCGGTAATGCACCACGAAGCTTTCGTGCTTGCGTTCGATCAGCGCGCCCGGATGTTCAACGATCGCGCGCTCGGCATGCGTGAGCCAGATCGACGGCAATTCAGGAAGCGGCGCGCGAAGGATAGGTTCTTCAGGCGACCGGCGGATCGCCGCGCCGTGCTCGCCCGCCACCGCGTAAGGCACGCCCGGCAGCAGGCCGTCGACCTGTGGAACGGAACGCCCCGTGACGATGGCGACGGCGTCTCCTAGCCGTCGGCGCAAGCCGAGAAGTGCATTGGCCAGTCCGGGGGGAACGATCACGGCCGAGGGTGTCGGCGCGATATCGAGCAGCGTGCCGTCCAGGTCGAGCAGGAGCGCCGCGTTCGGCGGTAGCGGCGGATCGTCGGTCACTGGCCGCAGCCGGAGAGTTGGACGTCGTAGACCGGTGATTCGAACACGCTGAGGAAAGGCTCGTTGGCAAACATCCAGCCATGAAAGGCGGGCGCGCCGGCGCGCGGATCCGTAATGTCGAGGAACGCCGCCGCGTCGGCGGGCTGATCGGGCGGGTGAACCACGCAGCTCTTCACCGCAATGCTCAACGTGCCGAACGTCAGCGTCTCACCGACCTGGCCCTTCAGGGTCAGTGAGCGCGCCCGGACCTTGTCCAGTACCCTGATCTCGACCGAACTGCGCGTCATCCAAGTTGCCTGCGGGGGCGGAGGCGGTGTCGGCCCCGGCTGACCGGGTGCCGGGGGGCCTGGGCGGTTCGGGCTAGCGGGCGGGGGGGTTGGTACCCCCGCCTGGGCGGTCAGCAGCAGGAGGAAGCCGCAGCCTGCGGCCAGCCGCGCCACGGCGGCGCGTCTCATTCCTTCGGCGAGCGAAGGGAAGCCACGAGACCGGCCAGACGGGCGCGCATCGCGGCCTCGTCGACGCCCATCAAGATCGCATCCTCGAACGCATCCTGCATGATCTCGACGAGCTCGGCTTCGTTCTCCCGCAACACCTTCAGCTTTTCACGGCACGCGATCGGCGTCCCATCGGCCCCGGGCCAGCCAGGTTCGCTCATTTCGGGGCTTCCTTGTCGCGCTGCTGGTCCGCTTGAAGCTGCTTGCGAACATTCTCCGACAGATCGCTGACGCTGAAGATGAATTTCCCGAGCAATTCCTCGAGGCTGACCGCCCCCTGCGTGATCTGCACCGTGCCGCCGGACGGCAGCATCTTCTCGTCGCCTCCCGGCGACAGCGAGAGATAAACGCCGCCGAGCAACCCGTCGCTGGTGATCTGGGCGCTGCTGTCGGTCGGCAGCTTGAGGTCGTCTCTGACGCTGAACGTGATGACGGCCTGATAGGTCGAGGGGTCGATTCGCTCGGACGTCACCCGTCCCACCGGGACGCCGGCGAGCCGCACATCCGATCCGGTCGAGAGGCCGCTGATGCTGTTGAACCGCGCCGTCAGCGTGTAGCCGGAACTCGGACCGTGGCCGGTGCTCGCCACGGCATAACCGAGAAAAACGATGGCGACGACGATCACGACGAGGCCGGCGCTGAGCTCGGCGTTGTTGCGGCGGGCCATCGTCAGGGACCGGGTATCCAGGCCTCGTAGTCGCCCGTCGCGGGGGGGCGCTGGCCACCCTCGTAATCATGCCCTGGCGGCCGATAACCCTCGGGCGTGCCGGTGAGGTTCGGCAGGTGTGGCTTCACCCAAGGTTGGCTCGGCGTCGGCAACGGAGCATCGGCGGTGTAGTGGAGCCAGGCATGCCACTCCGGCGGCACGGTGCTTGCGTCGGGCATGCCTTTGTAGAGCACCCATCGGCGCGGCCGCGGCTGGCCACGGCGGGCGCGCTTCTCGGCGAAGTAGATGTTGCCCAACGAATCCTCGCCGACGCGTTGTCCGTTTAGCCACGTGAATATGCGGGTGCCGATCGTGGTCATGCCGGTGCATATACGCAGGACCGCCCGAACGGTCCAGGAGGCACGGACCTGCCTTACGATCCACCGGATTTTGTGTTGATTACGTCCGTGCACCACAATATGCGCTTTCCGAGTCGTTGCGGTTGAGCTAACGTTCGGGCATGATACGCGCGCGGAAGCAGGGTCCGGTTCCGAGGGTCTGGCACGGGGTGCGGATGCGCACGACCCAAGGCACGGCCGATCCGGATGGCGCGCCGCGCCAGGTCAGGCTTCCCGGGGCATGGGAGCCCTCGGCGGCCGACGCGCTGGCCGCACTCGCACCCGGCAATGGACCGGTGGCGCTGATCGACGCGGCCGAGGCTTGGATTGCGCGCATCCTCCAGCACGCCGCCGCTGCCGGGATCAGCACCGCCATCGCCGATGATCTGCGATGGCTGCTGCTGACCCGCCGAGGCGCACCGGGCGCGGAACTCTGGCGCGGCGATTGCGACGCGACACCGCGTTTCGTGCTGAATCTTGCGGCATTCTGGGATCCCGACGACGCGTTCGACGTCGGCGGGTTCGCAAAGGCCGCCGAGATCGCGGCAGTCGCGCTCACGTTTCTGCAGCCGCAAGCCGAGCGGATCGCGGTCGGCTTCGCGGACCTCGCCGGCCTGCTCGCGCTGCTCGGCCTCGAGTACGACTGCATCGCCGCCCGCAACGTCGCGGCCGGGCTCGCGGCGCTGATGCGCGCCGCCGCGGAGCTGGGCTCCGCTGACATGGCAACCCACTTCGGCAGCGCCGGTCGGGCCACTCCAGTCGAGGCGCCGCCTGTGCGCGCGGCCATCCCCGGCCTGGTCGCGCAGGCGACGGAGGCGCAGCAGGCGGCGGCGGCCCGGCCGCATCGGCGGCACCGGATCACCACGGGATTGTTCGCGCCGGGGCCGGTGGAGGCTTTGCTGGGCGTCGAGACCGGCGGGATCGCGCCGGCCTTTGCCCCGATCGATTCACGCGGTGCGCTGACCCGAACGGCGCGCTCGCGGCTGACCGCACACCAGGGCAGCGCCGAAGGTGCGCTCGCCGAGCTGTTCGGAGGGCGCGATCCGATCCCCCGCGAATCGCCCCCTGCGCACCGGGCCATGCAGGCGGCGGTCGCGCCGTACGTGCATACGCTCGCGCCCATCCCAGAGATCATCGCTGTCCCGTCCGGGCAGAC
>DATAPS010000507.1:0-2713 GCA_036265085.1 Acetobacteraceae bacterium
GGTGACCCGGATCGCCCGCGAATACCACGGCAACGAGCTGGAGCGCCTGCTGGAAGATCCCGAGATGCAGGCGCGGATCGCCGCCGAGCCGCGCCGCATGGGCCGCATCCTGCGTCCGCTCTGCCGCATGCTCGGCATCCATGAGATCCCCGACCTGCTGCGGCTGCCCTCGCAGGCCGACGTCGTCACCATCGACTGGGCCGCCCACGCCCGGATGGTGGCCGCCGAAAAGGCAGCCACCGCCGCCGGCCTGCCGCCGCCGCCCTGGGACCCGCCGCCGTTCACCGGGACCCGCGATCGGCCGTTCCGCTTCTATCTCACCCGCTACGGGCAGCCGCTCCTGGCCCAACCGCTCCTGGCCCAGCCGCTTCTGGCCCACCCGCTCCTGGAATGAGCGCGCGCCGCCGCGCCGTCGCCGGGCCTCGTCCGCTCACGGCACCCTTTCCGCGCATCGCGCGGAGAGGCGCGGCATCATGCGCGAGACGCGAGTCAGCCAAGAAACATCGTGCTCTATCGGCGCGCGACCACCACGCCCGCCTTCTCGCGATCCCACGTCTCGGCCGTGACCCCTCGAGCGATCAGCTTGTATTTCTGGATCTTCCCGTTCTCCGTCGCGGGCAGTGCCGAGTCGAAGACGATGTAGCGCGGTACGGCGAAATACGGCATCCGCCCCTCGCAGAACCGAACGATCGCCTCGGGGGCGATCGCCTGCCCCTCCTTCGGCACGACCGCCGCCATCACCTCGTCCTCGGCAAGCTCCGAGCGCGCCGGATAGGCAGCCGCCGTTGCGATATCGGGATGACTGAGCAGCACCTGCTCGACTTCGTACGACGAGATGTTCTCACCTCGCCGCCGGATCGCGTCCTTCATGCGGTCGACGAATCGGAAGGTGCCGTCGGAATCGCGGATCACGCGGTCGCCGGTGTGGAACCAGAGATTACGCCACGCCTCGACGGTCTTCTCCGGCATCGCCCAATAGCCCGTGGCGAAGGCGAACGGCTCGTCGGCGCGCAGGATCAGCTCGCCCGCGACGCCGGCCGGCACCTCGTTGTCGTCATCGTCCACCACGCGCGCGTCGAAGCCGGGCACGACCGGCCCCATCGAGCCCGCATCGACGCTGCCCGCAGTTCCGCCGATGACGTAGTTCGTCTCGGTCGAGCCATAACCGTCGGCGACCTTGATGCCGGTGCGCGCGATGAAGCGCCGCTGCAGATCCCCGGGCACCCCCGGCGCAAGGACGGACCGCACCGTATGCGCCCGCTCGTCGGGCGATTCCGAGCGCGACATCAGCATCGGCACCATCGCCCCGAGCACGAACGTCACCGTCGCGCGGGTCTCGGTCAGCGTCCTCCAGAAACCGGAGACGGAGAAACGCGGCAGCGTCACCATCGTGCTGCCGGACAGCAGCGCCTGGAAGAACGTGTTGAGCGCGTTGCTGTGGAACAGCGGCAGCGGCGTGGTGAGCACATCGCCCTCGCGCACGCCGAGCAGGTTGGCGGTGATCACGCCCCACCAGAAATACTGCGCATGCGGGCAGCAGACGCCCTTCGACGGACCGGTCGTTCCCGAGGTGTAGAGAATCGCGAAGGTGTCGCCCGGACGCAGCGATGCCGGGCCTGTGGCATCGCCGAGCGCCGGCATCGGGACGGCGGCGATGTTGCCGAGCGTCGCCTCGGCGTCGCCGATCGTCCAGATCTGCTCGGGCGACAGCCCCTCCGGCTCGACTGTCGCCAGCGCGCCGATCTGCTCGGCCTCGATGACGAGGATACGGGGCGCCGAGTTGGTCAGGATGTGGCGGAGCTGCATTCCGCGCGAGGCGACGTTGATCGGCACCACGATGGCACCGAGCCAGGCGCAACCGATGATGCATTCGACGATCTCCGCGCGGTTGCCGCAGATCACCGCGACGCGATCGCCCTTCCGCACGCCGGCGGCGGCGAAACGCCCGGCGGCGCGCGCGGCGACCTCCATCGCGTCGCTAAACGACCACGTGACGTCGCCGGCGCGCAGCAGCGCCCGCTCGCCGTAGCGCGCCGCCTGGCGCTCGAGCATCCGCGGAACCGTGCGCTCCGCGGGCGGAAAATCGTTCGGATCAAGCATCGCCGCCAAGATACGTCGCGATCACTCGCTTGTCGTGCATCAGTTCCGACGCCGGCCCGTGCAACCCGATCTCCCCGGTCTCCAGCACATAGGCGTAGTCCGCGCTTTCCAGCGCCGCGCGCGCGTTCTGTTCCACCAGCAGAATGGAGACGCCAAGATCGCGCAACCCCGCTATGATGCGAAAAATCTCGCGCACGATCAGCGGCGCGAGCCCGAGGCTCGGCTCATCGAGCATCAGGAGCCGCGGCTGCGCCATCAGCGCGCGCCCGAGCGCCAGCATCTGGCGCTCGCCGCCCGACAGCGTGCCCGCGAGCTGACGACGGCGCTCCGCGAGGCGAGGGAAGCGCGCATACACCTCCCCCAATCGCTGCCGCATCCCCGCCGCATCGCGCCGCCGCGCGTAGCCGCCGAGCTGCAGATTGTCGGCGACCGACATCTCGGCGAACAGCTCGCGGCTCTCCGGCACCAGGCAGAGCCCGCGCTCGACCCGCGCCTCGACATCCCAGCGCCGCATGTCCGCGCCGTCATAGGCGATCCGCCCGCGCGACGGCAGCAGCCCCATCAGCGCCGACAGCAGCGTCGTCTTGCCCGCGCCGTTCGGGCCGATGATCGC
>DATAPS010000508.1:0-2869 GCA_036265085.1 Acetobacteraceae bacterium
GGTCGGGATCTCCCTCGAAGCGCGTCAGGTCGATCGCGCCGATCACGCCCACCCCGGAAGCCTCGGCGAACGCCCGCGCGCGCCGCAGCGCGAGAGCGGCAGTGGCGGGACGTCCGATGGCGAAGCGTTCGGTGCGGCCGCGGTCACAGGTGAGCCCTGCAAGCTCCCACCCCATGGTGCCGTTGCGCAGCGCGACGACCCGGTTCGGAACGCCGGCCCGGCGCAGGCTCTCGGCGCCCAGGATCGAACGGGTGCGGCCAGCGCAGTTGACCACAATCAACGTGTCCGGCGAGGGCACGAGGTCGGCGACGCGGTAGGCGAGCTCGCCGCCGGGCACGTTGATGCCGCGCGGGATCGACATGCGGTGGAATTCATCGAACGGCCGGCTGTCGAGCACCGCAATGTCACGCCCCGAATCGAGCCACGCCTTCAACTCAGGCGCATCGACGCTCTCGGTTCCATAGTGATGCTCGACCCACTCGCCGAATGCCTTCGAGGGCACGTTGACGCCGGAGAACAGCGTCCCGCCCGCCCGCTCCCAGGCCCGGATGCCGCCCACGAGCACGGCGACATCGGTCGCGCCGATGCCTTCGAGATACGCGGCGAGCCGTTCCGCCAGGCCGCGGCCGTCGTCGACGCAGGCGATGCGGACCGACAGGCGCGGCAGCAACGCGCGGGCGCGCAGCTCGCGTCGGGAGAGCGGACACGGGACCGCCCAGAACAGATGCGCGGCGCCGAACTCCCCTTCCTCGCGGGCATCGAGGATCGCGAGCTCGCCGCCGTCGCCGATCCAGCCCCGCAATGCCGCCGCGTCGATCTCGCGCATCGGGTCAGCGGTTCTCGGTCGGCTTCATAAACGCCTGATTGTAGGGCTTCACTGCGCCGGTCTCCGGATCGTAGCCCACCCGCCGGTCGAGTTTTTCCAGGGCCAGTCCATAGACGTGCAGGTGGCGGGTGGATTGTGTGCCGAGAGTATGGATGGAGTGGATGTCCTCCGGCATCAGGGCAATCCCTGAGCCCGGCTCGACCACCACTTCGAATTCGAGCGCGAGCGTGCCGCGCTCCGGATCGCTTCTGTCGTCGGTGCGGCGATAGACGCGGTTGAGTTCCTGCCCCTGCACCGCCGTCACCACCGCCCAGGTCGTGTGATCGTGCGGCTTGGTCTCGTTGCCCGGATTCAGCGCGAGCAGGTACATCGCGAATCGCCCGTCCGGATCCTCCGCGAGCAGGTAGCGCTTCGAGCCTTTCTCACCCGCAGGCGGCGGCGGGAACTTTTCCGAGGGGAACAGCTCGTGACGGCGGGCGAGCGCTAGCATTTCCGCCTTGATCGCGTCGAGTGCGGGGCGCGTGACCCCCTCCCTGGTCTCGATCGCCCGGATGCGCTCGCGCGTAGCCGCGACCGCCGCATCGCGTTCCTGCGCGAGGTACGTCAGGTCCATCGTGGCTGTCATCCCAAATCTCCGGTGTTGCAAACGCCCGACGATAGGCGCGGCGACACCGGAGCGGCAACGCACGTCGCGGGACGGCTTGGCGCGGCCGCGGTGCGGGCGCATTTGGCTGGGATGAGCGAGAGCATGCACGTCTTCGACCGCGCCGCCGTCCGCCGCCATCGGGACCGCGCGGCCGTTCGGGTCCACACGGTGGAAGACATCCTGCGCGACGCGGCCGAGCGGCTGCTGGAACGGCTGGACGACGTCACGCGCCGCTTCACCCAGGCGCTCGACGTGGGCGGCCGCGGCGTGGTCGCGCCGCTACTTCGCGCGCGCGGGATCGAAACGGTGGCGTCCGATCTCTCGCCGGCGATGGCCGCGCGGTCAGCACCGTTCGCCGTCTGCGCCGACGAGGAACGACTCCCGTTCGCGCCGGGTGCGTTCGATCTGGTGGTGGCCAGCCTGTCGCTTCACTGGATCAACGACCTTCCGGGCGCGCTGATCCAGCTCCGCCGCGCGTTGCGCCCGGACGGCCTGCTGCTCGCGAGCCTGCCAGCCCTCGGCACGCTCGGCGAGTTGCGTGCGGCGCTGAGCGAGGCGGAGGCGGCGCTGTCCGGCGGGATCTCGCCGCGCATTTCACCGTTCCCCGACGTTGCCGATTGCGCGGCACTGCTGCAGCGCGCGGGATTCGCGTTGCCGGTGGTCGATGCGGACGAAATCCGCCTGCTCTACGCCGACCCGCTCGGCTTGCTGCACGATCTCCGCGCAGCCGGCGAGGCGAATGCGGTCGCCGTGCGCAACCCGCGCATCCCGCCGCGGGCGCTCTTCCCTGCGGCGCTCGCGGCCCTGCCGAAGGAAGAGGGGCGGCACCGCGTGACGTTGCGCCTCGCCATGCTGACCGGCTGGGCGCCGGCGCCGACCCAGCCCCAGCCCAAGCCGCGCGGGAGTGCGACGGTGCGGCTGGCCGACGCGCTTCAGGAAGCACCGGAGCGGCCCCGGAACCTTGCTTAAGCTTGTGCGTATCGATTGCGTTCAAACAATTCGGAGGTCCCGAATGCTCAACATCCTCACTCGCGCCGCCGGCGCCGCCGGCGCCGCGCTGCTTCTCGCAGGCTGCGTCAACACCACACCGCCCGCAGCCGTCGCCACGCCCGCGGCCCCGAGCACGGTCTATGTCGCGCCGACCACGCCTGCTCCATCCAGCACGGTGGTCGTGAGGCCGTCACCGTACTAAGGCTTACCGTAAGCTGAGGGGCTTACCGTAAGCTGAGGCTCGTCCTCTCGTCGGCGAGCGCGACGACATGCTGCTCGTCGCGCCGGATCGCGGCAAGTGCTGTCGCCGCGATCCGGCGTGTCTCTCCGGTGCAGAGCGGGGTGGTGACTTTCGACACCAGCTCCCGTCGCTCGTGAAGCACGTCGCCATCGGCTCGCCATTCTGC
>DATAPS010000509.1:0-9879 GCA_036265085.1 Acetobacteraceae bacterium
CTCGTGCAGCTTGCGAATCTGGTCGAGCGCCGCAGCGCAGGCAGCGAATTGGTCGGAACCGCTGGGCATCGAGAGCGATCCGCAGGTGTGATTGTTTTCGAGACGAATATCGGACGCTTCTTGCGCCTCCGCGCGAACGTAAGCTCGTTTACCGACTTCGGTCGCCCACATGCAAAGGCCAACGACCGCTGCAATGGCGCACGTAAGAGCGACGCGCTCCGATTTCATGTTGCACAACATGCTCTTCGCCGTCGATGCATACTGTTCGCGAGTTCGCATTTGAGAGCTCCGGAACGGCTGTGCGTTCGATCGACCCGAGTATAGCGCGTCACAGCCGTCCGAGTGTGACGTGTTTCACACGAGGAGCATGAATCCGGAAGCGGGCGACGTAATCGTTCCGCGGCCGGCCCCCCGACGCTTCGGATCGTCGGGCTTGCAGCTCTCTCACTTGCCCGCGCCGAAACTGATCCCGCGCATGATGAACCGCTGCAGCAGCACGAACAGGGCCAGCAGCGGCAGGGTCGCGACCACGGCGCCCGCCATCAGCAGCGACCATTGCGTGCCGTCGGCCCCTCCGAGCGTGGCGAGCGCAAGCTGCAGGGTGCGGATGCGATCGCCGTTGCTGATCACCAGCGGCCAGATGAAATCGGACCACGCGAACTGGAAGCTGAACATGCCGAGCGTGGCCAGCGCCGGGATCGCTGTCGGCAGGCAGATGCGCCAGTACACGCCGAACTCGGTGCAGCCGTCGATCCGCGCCGCGTCTTCGAGTTCGTGCGCCTGGTTGAGAAAGAACTGCCGCAGGAAGAAGATCGAATAGCCACTGACAATTCCTGGCAGGATCAGGCCGGGGAAACTGTTCAGCCACCCGGTTCCACCCTCGCCGGACCAATCGTTGCCCCCGAACCACGGTATGTGCCGGATGATGATGAACAGCGGGATGATCATCACCTCGTGGGGGATCATCACGGTCGCGAGCACGAGAAAGAATATCGTGTTCCGGAACGGAAATTCGTAGCGCGCCAGCACGAAAGCGGCCATGCTCGACAGCAGAAGCTGCAGGAACGTCCGCACTGTCGCGTAGACGAGCGTGTTCCAGAATGCCAGGCCGACGCGCATGCGCGGGTCGGTCCACACGTGCAGGAAGTTGTCCCACGCGAACACTCGCGGCACGAGCTGCGGGGGATAGGCATAGACGTCCGGCTCCGGCCGCAGCGCGACGGACAGCATCCAGAGAAACGGGAACAGCATCACGAGCGCGATCGCCGTCACGGGCAAATAGAACCCGAGGGTGCTCCGCCAAGTCTCGCGGGTCACAGGCCGCCGCCATCCGCGAGGAAGCGGACGTTCGCGAGCGAGGCGACGACCAGGACGATGAAGAGCACAATGGCCATGGCCGAGGCGTAGCCGAGGTCGAGATGCACGAAGGCCGTGCGGTAGATCTGATGGACGATCGTCGTGGTGGCGTTGTTCGGGCCGCCACCGGTCATCACGTAGACCTGCGAGAACACCTGAAACGACGTGACGATCGACGTGACGAGCACGTAGACCATCGATGGCATCAGCAGCGGCAGCGTGATGCTACGGAAGGCCCGCAACGGCCCAGCACCGTCGAGCCACGCCGCTTCGTAGAGCTCGCGCGGGATCGCCTGCAGTCCAGCGAGGAAGATCACCATGTTGAGGCCGAGCCCTTTCCAGAGGCTCATCGCGATGATGCTCGGCATCGCGAGCGCGCTGCTGGCCAGCCAGCGCTGCGGCGCGATCCCGAACCGGCCGAGCGCATAGTTGAACAGCCCGACGGTCGGGTCGTAGAACAGCACCCAGACCAGCGCGACCGCAACGATGGGCGCCACGACCGGCGCGTAAAAGATCGTCCGGAACGCCGCGGCGCCCGGCAGCCGCCGGTTGACCAGCAGCGCGAGACCCAGCGACAGCGCGATACCGAGCGGCACCGTCGCGGCCGTGTAGACCAGCGTGTTGCGGACGGCGGTCAGGAACAGCGGATCGTCGACCAGGTCTTCGAAATTGCCGAGACCGATCCAGCGCGGCGGCTTGAGGATGTTGTAGCTGGTGAAGCTTAAATAGAACGCGAGGAAGATCGGCAGCACGACGAACACGAGGAGCCAACTGAGCGGGATGCCGAGGAAGATCGTGCCCAGCACCAGCTTCTGCCGCCGGAGCGGGCCCGACCTCCGCCGCATACCCGGTGCCGGGGCGCGTCAGGCGCGCCTGAGGCTCCGGTTCGCGGAACGCGCCGCGTCGTTCAGCGTCTGCTTCACGTCGGCCCCCGACCCGATCGCCTCCACCGCCGGCTGCAGCGAATCGACAATACGCGCCCAGCGCGGCGTGACGGGGAGCAGCGTGCTGTCCGTCTCGTAGGTCTGCACCTTCGCGAGCGCAGGCCATTTCGCGAAGGTTTCCTTCGCATACGTCTCATTGACCACGGCCGGGGACACGCCGGTCTTGAGAAGCTGCACTCGGTATTGCTGCGCGTCGGGCGTCGCCATGAATCGCACGAACTTGGCGGCCTCGGCGGGATGTTTCGATTTCGCGTATACGACATAACCGCCGACGCTGGACACGTTGATCTGCCGGCCGCCGGCTTGTGGCGGCGGGATCGGCGCTACATCGATATCCGCCTTCTGTGGAAACTGCGACTGCGCGTAAAGGATCCAGGCCCCGTCGATGATCATGCCGACACGGCCCGTGAGCAGCGCGCGCCGCAGCCCGTCGGTCGCCACGCCTGTCGTCGCGTAACCGTCGGCGATCATCCGCTTCATCAGCTCCCCGGCCGCTACGCCTGCCGCGCTATTGAACGCAGCTTCGGTTTCGTCGGCATTGAAGATACGGCCGCCATAGGCGTAGAGCAGGTTGACGTACGCGATCAGCAGGTCGTCCGCGCTCGCGAATCCGAAGCCGTAGCGATCGACGGTGTTGCCCGACTTCTTGGTCATTGCCTTCGCGACGTCGTAGATCGCCGCGAGCGTCGCCGGAGGCCCGGTCACGCCGGCCTCGCGCATCGCATCGGCGTTGAACGCGAGAAAGCGCGGATCGATCGCGTAGGGCACACCCCATACGCGACCCTTCCAATCCACATAGTCCCACCCAGGCGCGTAGACCTGCGTCTTGAGATCATCGAACCCGTACGATGTCAGGTCGAGCAGCACGCCGTCATCGGCGAAGGCCGGCAGGAACCCGCCCCAGATCGGCGATACATCCGGCAGTTCGCCGGACGCTGCGGCTGTCGTGATCTTTTCGAAGTTGGAGCCGAACGCGACCTTCGTGCGGTTGATCTTGATGTCCGGGTTCGCCGCCTCGAATGCCTGGATCATGCGGATCGTCGCGGTTTCCTCCTGCAGGCTGTGCCCTTCCCAGAATTGCAGCTCTACAGGCGCTTGTGCGCGCGCCCCGGGTACGACGACCGCGCCCGCGGCGACGGCGATCAGGCCACGTCTGGAAATCTGCATCGCTTCCTCCCGCCGGATTTGCTCCGGTCGTCGACTTGGAACGGTCAGCGCGCGGCGGCGCCCTCAAGCTCGTCATAGTAACGCGCAACCGCGTCGTAATCCACGGACGCATCGGCCGCCATGCCGAGCGATTTGTAGTGGCCGCTGCGGGATTTCATGTCATGCAGCAGGATCGCGCGGGCGTGACGCGCCACCTCGAGAGATACCGCCTGAGGCACGACCACGACGCCATCGTCGTCTGCGCCCACCATATCGCCTGGCTCCACCTGCGCGCCGCCGATGCCGATGCGCGTCTGTGTCTCCACCGCCTCGATGCGGCCGGGGATGATCGTCCGCCCGCGCCGAAATGCGCAGACCGGCGTCTTCTGCATCACGATCTCGGCGGTGTCGCGGCACTCGCCGTTCGTGACCAGACCGACCGCGCCGGCCTGCACCAGCCGCAACGTGTTCTCCGATCCCCACAGGCCGACCTGGTTCGTGCTGCCGACATCGGTGACGACGACGTGGCCGGGCTTGAGCTGCTCGTTGAAGCCGAGCGCGCCGCGCCCGGTCTTGCGGAACCAGATGCCGTGCGCGTCCACGATCTCCTCGGTCGTATTGAGCTTCCACATAGGCTTGTTCGATGGCACGCAGCGCAGCGTGAATGCGACGCCCCAGAACCGCATGCCGAGCCAGAGCGGGCGGATGTCGGGCGAGACCAAGCCCACGTTGAAGTAGCCGATTCCGTCGAGTGCATCGACGACATCGACGAGACGTAGATACTTGTAGTGCTTGCGGATCTCGAACGGGTCGGCGGCGCTTTGCACGGGTGCGTCCATTTCGCATACTCCTCACACAGTCGCTACAATTGGAATGCGGTAGATGCGTTCCGAGTTCCCGGACAGCAGCATTCGCTGCTGTTCGAGCGGACGATGCGCGATCGCTTCGCGGAACGCAGCGAGGATGGCCCCATAGGACGCGACAAGACTGTCGACCGGGTAGTTGCTAGCGAACATGCAGCGCTCCGCTCCGAAAATCGCGATCGCCTCGCGCATCACCGGCACGTTCGCCGCCGTCGACCAGTGCGCGCCGTCGAAGCCAAGGCCCGAAATCTTCAGCGCCGCATTCGGACAGTCGGCAAGTGCCGCCATCGCGCGCCGCCACGCCGCGAGTCCCTCGGCGGAGCGGTCGGCCGGAAGTCCGGTGTGGTTGAGGATGACCGTCGTCTCCGGGACATCGCGCGCGAGTGCCGCGGCGGCGTCGAGATGCCACCAAGGCGTCTGCAAATCGTACGAGAGCCCATGCCGCGCGAGTGCCGCGTAACCGCGACGCCACGCCGGATCGTCCATCGATCCCCGTAAGCCGCGCTGTGCCTCCGCCGGCGCCGCCGCTGCCGTCGGCTTCTGGCGGATGCCGCGGACCCGCGCGCACGCCGCGTGCTGCGCCACGACCTCCGTCGCATCGGGCGCCTCGAAGCGCGCGTGACCGACGATCACCGTCGGCAGACCCTCCGCATCCGCGAGCGCGTCGAGCCATGCGGTTTCACGCACCGGGGACGTGCGGTCCCACTCCGCCTCGACATGCACCGTGCGCACGACCCCGCAGCCGGCGCTATCGCGGCGGTAGTCGGCCGGCAGGTAGTTGCGCCGCAATGCGGCGTAGTCGCCGTAGCGGAACGGGATCGGCTCGGGAGCCTGCAGCCAGGGATACGGGTTCGCACCGAGATCCCAGAAATGCTGGTGCGCATCAGTAACATCGATATGCGCGAGATCCGCGTTCATCCCCGCTGCCCGGTATAGGCGGTCACGACTTCAGCCGGATCGCGCATCTCGTTGCCTGGCCGCGACGCGAAACGCGCGAAGGCGCCGATCGCGCTCTCCACGACCGGCAGGGACAGCGAGCGTTCGTTCGCAAAGCCGCGGATCGAGACCATGTCCTTCAGCAGCTGACGGGCATAGGCGCGCGGCGGCATGAAGCTGCGCGCCTGCATCTGCCGGAAGATGACCTGCAGCAACGCGCCGTCCGCCATTCCCCCGGCCAGGCACTCGGGGATCGCGGCGGCGTCGATGCCGGCCGCTTCGGCAAGCGCGACGGCTTCGGCCATCAGCACGTAGCCGGTCGCAACGATCGCCTGGTTCACGATCTTCGTCCGTTGTCCCGCACCGATGCCGCCCATGTGCGTTGCCCGGCCCAGGTCGGTCAGCACCGGTCGCACTGCGGCGATCGCGTCATCCGCGCCGCCCGCCATGATCGCGAGCGTGCCCGCCCGGGCCTTCTCCGGTCCGCCGGAGACGGGCGCGTCGACCCAGGCCGAACCATCGAGCCGCGCGGCGATCCGCTCCGTCACGTCCGGGTCGATGGTGGAGAGATCGACGATCGTGCGGGGTGGGCGCCGTGCGGAGGCGATCCCGGACGGACCGAACACGCAAGCCTCGACCGCCTCGGTGTTCAGCACGCAGAGCATTACGATGTCAGCCGCCTCGGCGACCTCGGCAGGCGATCCGGTCGCGATTGCACCATGCGGGACCACGGTGGGCAGCCGTGCCGGTTCGCGGTTCCAGACCGTCACCCGCCAACCGCGATCGAGCAGGCGGCGGACCATCGCCTCGCCCATGATGCCGATCCCGACGAACCCTAGTGCGAGTCGCTCGTCCATTTCCCCCGGCCGTTTTTGCTCGGATCTTGGCCTCGATGCATACTGGGCACACCATTGGGGCCGGGCAACGTCGAGGTCGCCGTATCAGCCATGCCGACCGTCGCGATCCCGCGGGGCTCGCTTGTCGTCTCCTGCCAAGCGCGCCCCGACAACCCGCTGCACGGTCCCGTCTTCATGGCCGCTATGGCGCAGGCCGCGGCGCAAGGGGGCGCCAGCGCCATCCGCGCCAACGGACCCGCCGACATCGCCGCAATCCGCGCCGCCGTCGACCTGCCGATCATCGGCATCCTCAAGCGCACCGATCCCGGCTTTCCCGTCTCCATCACGCCCGACTTCGCGTCGGCCCGCGCCGTCGTCGAAGCGGGCGCCGACATCGTGGCGCTCGATGCGACGGATCGCTCCCGCAACGGGGAGCGGATCGAGATGCTGATCCCTCGGATCCGCGAAGAACTCGGCTGCGCGGTCATGGCGGACATTGCAACCCTGGAACAGGGTCTCTCCGCCGCCCGCCTCGGTGCCGCGTATGTCGCGACCACCCTGGCGGGCTACACTGGCGACGCGCCGCCGCCTGAAGGGCCGGATTTGGATCTCGTGCGGGCGCTCGCGAGGGCCTTGGTGCGTCGTGATGCTTGGGTCGTGGCGGAAGGCAGATATTCGACGGCGGCGCAGATACGCGATGCTTTCGCGTGCGGAGCGGGCGCCGTCGTGGTGGGTACGGCGATCACGAATCCGCGTGAAATCACCAGAAAGCTCGCCGCCGCTGCGCCGTGGAAGCCGTGATCGGCTTGGGTCTGGACGCCGGGGGATCGGCCACGCGATGGGCGATCTGGGGGGATGAGGGACGGCTCGGCGGCGGCGAGCTGATCCCCGTCACCGGCCACCTGTTCCACGATGCCGAACGCGCACGTTTCGCGGAAATGGCGGCGGCGTTGCGGTGCGCTCTCGCAGGCGCACGCGTGACCCGCGTCATCGCCGGCATCACCGGGCTGTCCGCCACCGCGCCCGAGGCCGCCGTCGCCGCGGCGGCGCTGTCGGACGCGACAGGCGTGCCGATCGCGTCGGTCGCGGTCGAGGACGATATCTGGATCGCCTATCACGCGGCGTTCGCGCCGGGCGAGGGCCACGTCGTCTATGCCGGCACCGGATCGATCGCCGTGCACATCCGCACCGACCGCAGCGTGGTGCGGGTTGGCGGGCGCGGGATGCTGATCGACGACGGCGGCTCCGCGTTCTGGATCGGGCGCGAGGCGCTGAACGCGATATTCCGCGCCATCGACGCGGATCCCGCAGCAAGGCCGCCGCTTGCCGATGCGGTGTTCACGATGATCGGCAGCGCCGACTGGGACCGCGTGCGCGCCTATGTCTACGGCGGCGGCCGCAGCGCGGTCGCGCAGCTCGCCAGGGCCGCCGGCGCTGCGGCCGACGCGGGCGATCCCGCGGCGATCCGCCTGATGCGCGAGACCGGCAAGGAGCTGGCGCGGCTCGCGCGGGTGCTGGCCGCCCGCGAGGGGCCGCGGCCGGTGGCGCTGCTCGGGCGCGCGGCGGGGCTGCATCCGGCGATCCTCGAGTCGATGCAGCGCGCCACGGCTCCGCTCGTGGTGGAACGCCGCACCCTCGATGCGGCCGCCACGGCGGCGCGCCTCGCCTACGCGCACGCCGTCCACGCGTGACGGCGGGTCGCTTGCGGCGCGCTTCGACGCCATGGCATCTTCTTCCGGATGCCGATGAAAATGACGATCCGCCTGGCGCTGCCGTCCGCGGTCGGCGCCGTGCTCCTGGGGTGTTCGAGTCCGCCGCCGCCGCCGCCGGCGAACCCCGTGCCGGCGGTGTCGTTCGACGGGCGGTACAGCGGGTCGGTGCGGGTGGACAGTGCCGCCGTCGGCTTCACCGTGCAGCAATGCGCGTCCGACCCCCAGGTGTCGCTGCAGGTGACGAACAACCGGTTCGTCTTCATCCAGCGGCATCCGAACCTCATCGACGAGGCCGCCGGCTTGCCCGCGTCGGCGACGACTGAGACCTTCGACGGCTTCGTCACGCCCGACGGCATCATGGCAGGCAGCACCGGCAATGGGCAGGCGCGCATCGCGGGCCACGTGACCGGCAGCCGTATGAGCGGGCAGATCAACGGAATGCTTTGCACCTATACGTTCACAGCGCAGAGGGTTTGAGCGGCATGTCAGGTTTTTCCGCCACATCCGGCCTCGGCTCCGGCCACATCGCGCATCGATGGGGCTGGTTCGTGGCCCTCGGGATCGTCATGATCGTGGCCGGCGTGTTCGCGCTCGGCGACACCGTGCTGGTGACGCTGATCAGCACGATCTTCATCGGCGCGTTGCTGCTGGTCAGCGGCGTGATCCAGATCTTTCACGCCTTCGCCAACAAGGGCTGGGGCGCCTTCCTGTTCGCGCTGCTGTGCGGCGTGGTCTACATCATCGGCGGCTTCCTGATCATGCAGGAGCCGGTGCAGGGCTCGGTGGTGATCACCATCGTGCTGACCGTCGCGCTGGCGATCGGCGGCGTCCTGCGGATCGTGATGGCGTTGCGTCATCGCGACATGTCCGGCTGGTGGCTGGTGCTGCTCGGCGGGATCATCAGCGTCGTGCTGGCGGTGATCCTCTATGCGAGCCTGCCGTGGTCCGGGCTGTGGGTCCTCGGGACGCTGATCGGCGTCGAGCTGATCGTGCAAGGGGCGTCCTGGCTCAGCATGGGAATGGGGCTCCGGTCCATCCGGTAAGCGTCCGCAACGCCGAACATGCGCCCCATGGTCGCGTCCCGCCGCGGCATCGTCGCGGCCGCCCATCCGCTCGCGGCTTCCGCCGGGGCGCAGCTGCTCGCGGCGGGCGGCAACGCCTTCGACGCGGCGGTCGCGACCTGTGCCGCCCTGAACGTCGCCGAGCCGTTCATGTCGGGGCTGGCCGGCATGGGCATGGCGGTCGCCCATGTCGCGCCCGAACGGCGGCTGCGGGCGCTCGATTTCGTCACGCGGGTGCCGTCGCAGTTTCCCGCAGGGTGCGTCGCGTCGCGGGAGGAGTTGCGCTTCGGCCCGCTGAGCGTCGGCACGCCCGGCAGTCTGGCAGGGTGGTGCGAGCTGCACCGGCGCTACGGCACGCGGCCGTTCGCGGAGGTGCTGGCGCCGGCGATCGCGCTGGCGGAGGAAGGGGTGCCGCTGCTCCGTTTCGGCGCGATCATGGTGGAGCGGGGGCGGGACGCGCACGCTCCTGCGAGATACGGCGAGGAATGGGTCGCAACCTACGGAAAAGGCGCGCCTGTTCTCCGCCAGCCCAACCTCGCGCGCACGCTTCGCGCCGTCGCCGCCGAGGGCGCTGCCTACCTCCACGACGGCCCGCTCGGGCGGGCGCTGGTGGCGCATCTCGGCACGCTCGGCGGGTGCCTGACCGAGACGGACCTCGCCGGCGCGCGGCCGCAATGGCTCGAACCGCTCGCGGCGGCATTCCGCGATCGCGTGGTGCACTCCCTGCCGCCGCCCTCGGAAGCTTTCCAGCTGCTGCTCACGCTGCGGATCCTGGATCGCACCCCGCCGGTTCCGGGCGGGCTCGATGGGGCCGAAACGCTCGACCGGACATGGCGTGCGATCCGCCTCGCGGCCGGGATGCGTATCCGTCATAACAATCCGTCGCCGAACGTGCTGGCGGACCTGCTGTCCGACGCGACCGCCGACCGGCTGCGCGCCCGCATCGACGATCCGGCTGTGGTGGAGGGACCGACCGAGCAGTTCGTCGCCCCCGCGCCCGAAAATCCCGACCGCGGCCACACCAC
>DATAPS010000510.1:0-17660 GCA_036265085.1 Acetobacteraceae bacterium
TGGGAGGTCACGCCGATTTCCGGCAGGTCGAGCACTGCATCCTGGCCTACGGATTCCTCCCCGCGCCAGGCTGACGCACGGCGCAGCACTGTTGCCGCGGTCTGATCCTGCGCGAGGAGCACGTAGGCCATGACGCTCGGGATCGAGGCGTATTCTCCCGGCTTTACCCGCCGGTCGGTCATCTCCGTGGTGGACGACAGCACCTCGAATATGACGACGGGGTCGACGTGATCGCCCTGCGGATCGAACTCGCCGCAGGCAACCTTGACGTTGGGGTAGCGCACGCGCCCTGGCGGCAGCACCTTCACGTCCTCGCCGAACGCCTCGCAGGGCGGTTGCAGGCGCCGTTCGAGCGCCGCAAGCAGGCGCCGCGCGATCCGGTCGGCGGCGATGGTGCCGCCCGTCATCGCGACGGGCTGGGTGCCGTCGAACTCGTAGCGGACCGGCTGGGTCTGTTCCCAGTCCAGGAACTCCGCGATGGTCAGGGGCTTCAGCGAGGCGCTCATGGGCGGAGCATAGCATGACGCGGCGCGGGCGCTCGTCGCGTGTCGTGTTTGCCGTCCACACTACCCCGAACCTGGTTCGGTGTCAGCGCAACACGCATTGATGAAAGGCCTTCGGATCAATGGAATCGGGGGAGCGTGACGATGGATTGCGCTGGCGGGTTGAAGCCAGCCCTATTCGCTACTTACGCCGGATTGCGTCTTTTTCCGCTAGCGGGATTCGTAACGCGCTGAAGGCGCCAGACACGACCTCTCGCGAATAGAATTGGGGAAGGCGCAATGACTTGTCGAGGTTAAATCGGTTCGCCACCAGTAGATTTGGTTCGTAATTAGCCGTCCGGGTATTCGACTCGGCGATCATCAGGGAAGCTCAGACTTACGATAACTTACTACTTGACATGCCATCGATCTAGCGAGGCTCTGCTCGCCCAACTTCATGATATCGGTTGAGTCCACGCTTGGCGCGCCTACATCGCTTTTAGCTCCATAGATCGCGCCGTAAATGATTTGTCTCGAGATAGCATCGTTCTCGGCGGCGGTCCAAGTCGGCCTGACTTTCTTGAAGTGCTCCGAAAGGCGTTGCCCTACAGTGGCGATCAGTTTGTCACGCCAAACGGTACTCCTGAGTTCGCATTGCTGGGCCTGACTAGCGAGAGCAACTTGACCGGCTGACTGGCGCGTAAACTCGTCATCCAAACGAGCCGACTTCTCGTCGGCGCGGACGTAAGCGGCGCTCTCAATCAAGAGCGCGACTGCGAGGGTGACAGCGGCCTTCGGTCCCTCGTATCGATCTGAGTTGCTAACCAATGCTGAAACGCGTCGCAATGCAACCATGGGTAGTCAACATACAAACCCAGTTGAGATCCCTCGCATAGCGGGAGGATGTGACGGTCGATCGATGATGGCTGCCACAATGACGCTCACAGTGTTGCCTCAAGCTGGGGTGCCGGCGGTTACCGTCGCCGGCGAGCGAGCCGGCCTCTCTGCCGCCCCCTCGTCCGGCCGCCCCCGCCGCTCTACCCTACCCGCCCCAACGAAGGACACCCACGATGGCCGCCGGCGGATTGCGCAAGGGACTGACCAGCTACGGCGACCCCGGCTTCTCGCTGTTTCTCCGGAAAGCCTTCAT
This sequence comes from Acetobacteraceae bacterium, assembly GCA_036265085.1. Lineage (GTDB taxonomy): Bacteria > Pseudomonadota > Alphaproteobacteria > Acetobacterales > Acetobacteraceae > DATAPS01. Next base: position 1,633 of record DATAPS010000510.1, read on the forward strand.
CAAGGCGATGGGCTTCTCCGACGACGCGCTCGACCGCCCGATCGTCGGCATCACCGATACGTACTCGGATTACAACCCCTGCCACGGCAACGTCCCCGATCTGATCGCGGCGGCCAAGCGGGGCGTCATGCTCGCGGGCGGGCTGCCGATGGCGTTCCCGACCATCTCGATCCACGAGAGCTTCGCGCATCCGACCAGCATGTTCCTGCGCAACCTGATGGCGCTCGACGCGGAGGAGATGATCCGCGCGCAACCGATGGACGCGGTGCTGCTGATCGGCGGCTGCGACAAGACGATCCCCGCGCTGCTGATGGGTGCGGCCAGCGCCGACGTGCCGGCGATCGTGCTGCCGACCGGGCCGATGCTGGTCGGCCACTACAAGGGCGAGGTGCTCGGCGCCTGCACCGATTGCCGCCGGCTATGGGCACAGTATCGTGCGGGCGGCATCGCTGACGAAGATATCGAGGCGGTGAACGGACGGCTCGCGCCCACCAAGGGCACCTGCATGGTGATGGGCACCGCGAGCACCATCGCCTGCATGACGGAGGCGATGGGTATGACGCTGCCCGGCGCGGCCAGCGTCCCCGCGACACATGCCGACCGCATGCGCGCCGCGGAGGCGTCGGGGGCGGCAGCGGTGCGGCTCGCGCGCGACGGGGTGACCCCGCGTCGGATCATGACCCCTGCGGCGATCCGCAACGCGCTGGTCGTGCTGCAGGCGATCGGCGGCTCCACCAATGGGCTGATCCATTTGACGGCGGTGGCGGGGCGGCTCGGCCTGCGCGTCGATCTCGACGCGTTCGACCGGCTCGGGCGCGAGGTGCCGGTGCTGGTCGATCTCAAGCCGTCGGGCGCGCACTACATGGAGCACTTTCATTGGGCCGGCGGCGTGCCGGCGCTGCTGCGCGCGCTCGGCGGGCACGTGGATCTCGGTTGCGAAACGGTCGCGGGCGGCACGTTGTCGGACGCCGTCGCGCGGGCGGAGGACGTGCCGGAGCAGACGGTGATCCGAAGCGCCGAAAATCCGATCGCGACGGGGGGCGGACTCGCGGTGCTGCGCGGCAATCTGGCGCCGGGCGGCGCGCTGCTGAAGCGCTCGGCGGCGACGGCGCGGCTGATGCTGCACGAAGGGCGCGCGGTGGTGTTCGACGGCGTGGAGGACATGACGGCGCGCATCGACGACGACGCGCTGGATGTGACCGCGGACGACGTGCTGGTGTTGCGCAACGCCGGGCCGAAGGGCGCGCCGGGGATGCCGGAGGCGGGCTACATCCCGATCCCGCGCAAGCTGGCGCGTTCGGGCGTGAAGGACATGGTGCGGATCTCCGACGCGCGTATGAGCGGCACGGCGTTCGGCACGATCGTGCTGCATGTCACGCCGGAGGCGGCGGTGGGCGGGACGTTGGGGCTGGTGCGGACGGGGGATCGCATCCGGCTCGATGCGGAGGCGCGGCGGTTGGACCTGCTGGTGGGAGATGAGGACTTGGCGGTGCGCCGGGCCGCTTGGGTGGCGCCTGCGCCGCCGGAAGGGGCTGAGCGGGGGTATCTGCGGCTCTTTCTGCAGGAGGTGCTGCAGGCGGATGAGGGATGTGATTTTGGGTTTTGTCGGGGGCGCGATTCAGCCCACGTCGCGCGAGGCAGAGATCCGGGAAAAGCGTAAGGCTTCAGGCACATCGTGTGCTGGGCGGGTAGCCGCCAGCAGTTCCAAGAGATTCGCCGCAACCTCAAGACCTACGGCGCCGCTGGCTGATCGACCGCCTGCCCGGACCGCGCGGCCCGCATCGCAACCGGCCGCCCGAGCCGGTCGAACAGGCAATCCTCCAGCACGTGCTCGCGCGGTTGCATCACCGCCCCAACACGGGCAGCAGCATCAGCCGCTCGCTTATGGTATTAGATCAGCGGTCCGACGAATCAGGTCAGGCCGGGTGATCGTTCAGCGGCATGGACTGGATACAGCTCGCCGGTCGTGCGATCGTGGATCGCAGATCCTACCGGAGATGCTCGTAGATGTAGCGCCATTCCGCCGCGACCTCCGCCAGCAAACGGCGCGCCGCAGGTTCGGAATAGCACCGGTCCTTGCGAAAAAGCACCACGGCTTCGGGCTGATCGAGCGCGACGCCAGGCTGCGCGCAGTTCCCCAGCGGGTGGTACTTGCCGGCACGGCGCTCCGCCACCGTCCAGAGCCCATCCTTCGTCAGCAGGCAATAATGCTCCTGCTCAGCCATGATTGTGATCATTGGATGCTTCCTCCGGCGCAGGACGAGCGACTCGCGGTTTCAATCGACCGGCTCAGCCGGATACCCGATCCAAGCGCCGCCTTGAGAATACCCCCCGCGCGCTGGGCCGGACATTAATTTTGGCGGTGGGCAATCCTCCATGGACTTGCGACGCCGTCGCAGCCCGTTGCACCACGCTATGCCAAGGTGTGCACGATCACAGGCCCCGCGACCGCCGTAGCCGGGCCGGTCAGCAAGGGCGTCAGGTTCTGCTCAATCCATGCGAGGGCGCGCTTGTTGGATTCCACAGCACCCGCATGATCGTCGAATACGCTGATCGCCGTTACGGTGTCGTCCGGCGAATAGATCACATAATAGGCCCGGAACCCTGCGACATCGCTGATGATCGGGATCGCTCCGTCCTTGATTCTGCGTGCCATCTCTTCCGCCATTCCTGCCTTCGCCTTGGCTTGACGAATTGCTGCGTACATCGTGTTTCCTCCCTGATTTGGCGCACCGTCGTAAGATGGGATCGCGCGTGGCGGCATCCATGCTTGCCATGCTTTTCCCGGCGCACATGCGGCGCTTGCGGCCGGGACCACCGAGATCCCCCGGTCCCGCTGATCCCGCGCCAGCGATGGTACGCAAGGGGCAGTCGCCCACCCCTGTTGCAGGGCCTCCTTGATTGCCTTCGGCTGGCGAGCGATCGCCTGCCGATAGGCAGCCAGCGGCGCGTCCGGTGCGCGGCATCCCCGCTCCCAGTTTTCAGCGTCGGTAGCGAAATGCGGTAGCTCTCGGCGAAGCGGTGCTGAGACATGTGCGGCCGTTGGCGGGCGGCGTGGGTATGGGGCACCTCGACGATATGCACGCGCGTGCCTGCCCTCTGCCTTTGGCGACGATGGCCGCTTCCTCCGCCTGGATCCGATCACGAGTGGACTTGTCCATCCCGCGTTCCCGTCTCGATGCGCTCCGCCATTCATCGGCTCGTCACCGGACTTGCGCGCGCCCGAAGGCTGGGTTTTGTCGCGCAACGAGCCGACCCAAGAGTTGCGGCAGCGCTTGACGAGACGTCACCTCGCCGACCAATGATTTCGCGGACGGGAGAAGCGCGCCGATGAAGGCCGGAGGGACACGCATCTGCGGACTGGCGTCGGTCCTCGCCCTCGCCGCCTCCGGCTGCGCGCAGCAAGCGAGCGTCGCCGATCTGAACGCCGCCTACGAGCGCTCCATCGTCGCGGCAGCAGCACACGAGAAGCCGCAGACCCACCCGCTCCAGCCGATCGACCCGGCTGCGCCGGCGGTCACCGTCGCGCACGTCCAGCCCTATCCGACGATCGACACCAAGCGCTTCATATGGGTCGCCCGCCCGGACGAGTTGCAGGCGCTGTGCCGCGGGCGCGCGGACGCACTCGTGGCGATCCAGGAGGCGCTCGGCCTGCCGCCGCAGGCGCGCGGCGACGTGAAGGTGTTCATCTTCGACGTCCGCCCCGCCGATTTGTTTCGGCCGTGCGCCAGCAGCCCCGACACCGGCACGGCGCAGTGCTCGGCCGACCTGCCCCAGGCGCCTGATCCTACGCACGCCGACGCAGAACATTTCGTTCTCAAGCAGATGATGGACAGCTACCGGACCGGTCCCGGCACCCAAGGCTATCCCTTCACCGCGATGGGCTGGAGCTACAACTGGGATCCCGCGGCGGCGAACGCGCAGGGCGTGTCCGAATACGTCGTGCGGCCGGGGGCGATGATCTCGAACGTCGTTTCGGCCACGCCTGAGGCGTTCTGCGCGCGGCGGTGATCGGTGGCTGCTCGGACCGGGGCGTGTCGTGCCCATGCAGCGTCCCGCGCTCGGGAGCATCGCAGTGCAGCGGTCCTGACACCGTAACGCGATTGGTGCGTTGCGTCCCGCCCCACCCCGCCCTGGGCCCCCTGATCCGTCACGATAACAACAGTCAGCCAAGCCGGAGGAGACAGCGTCCGTGCCTGCCTGGTCGGCGGACGATGACGAAGCGGGTCGAGCGGAAAACATCGTGCTCTAACGCTCAAGTAACATTCATTTCACGCGGCCACAACATGAATCCCTCGCCCACAAAGCGCCGTTCTATGCTTTAAAGCCCAGATGGATACACCCGCGCCGCTCTCCCTCACCGAACGCTTCTCCAGGATCATCCACGGCGCGTTGGCCGCGGTCGCCATCCGCCATCGGGCGCACTCCATGCTCGGCCCGGCGCTCCCGGTGGCGATCTCACGCGATACCGGCAGTCGCTTCTATGCGCGTCCGACGCTGCTCCCAGTTCCGGTAGCGGATCGTGTCCGCGCTCAAAAAGGCGTATGCAGACGTCACGTGCGATGCCGCGACGCGGGGCGCCTCGCACCGTCGGTATTCATTACACCGTGCCGAGATCCGCGAGATCAGCCGAAGCGAAGTCTTTGAAGTCACTTCATTTCTTCATCTGGCACGCGAGTTGCTTTGCGTATCGCATCAGTAATGTATCGATGAGGGAAAACCCCTATGAAGACGCTCCTCACCTCGACATCCGCTCTCGCGGTGCTGGCCGTTGGCCTGTTCGCGGCCGCGCCCGTTGCTCATGCGACTTTCATCAATGACGCGGCGACAGGGTTGGCCGCTCCGGCGTTCACGCAGGACTTCTCGAACCCTGCGCTCGCAGACAACAGCGTGGTCACGAATCAATTCGCCCGGGTTAGCTTCACGCCGTCGGTCTACTACAATCCCCAAACCGGATTTGGATTTACCGGGAACACCGTGGGCAACTTCACCTTTGCGTCCGAGCCCGCTTTCATAAACCCCGTGACGCTGACGTTCTCCACGCCTGTGACCGGCGCTGCGTTTCTGATGGCGGCCGATGACACGCCCTACACCTTCACAGCCCTGCTCGGCGGCATACAGGTAGACAGTGGATCGGCGACCGTAACCGGCACTGCCGGCCACTTTGGCTTCACCGGCGAGGTCTTCGACCGGATCGTGATCGACGAGACTGCCAGCGTCGGCGGCGGCCCCTACTGGCTGCTCGGCGACCTGCAGCTCAGCGCTCCGTTCGTTCGTGAGCCGGCACGTCTTGCGGTTCCGGAGCCGGCATCTCTGGTGCTGCTCGGCGTGAGCTTCGTCGCCCTGGGTGCGATGCGGCGCCGCAAGCGCAGCTGATCGCCACTGTCGGAATTCCTTACAGCGCTGATCTCCGCAGCCTGTAAGGGATCAAGTCGAGAACGAATACGATAGCGTTTGGATGGCGTCTTAATGTTCGCGTCCCAGCTCCCTTCTGGGACGCGAACCTATTTTGACGTTGTTCAGTTCGGCGTTGTGCGGTTCGCGGAGCCGTCGGCGGCTGGTTAGTTGGCGCGATTATCCGAACGCGCCGGCCTCGTGCGACACCGCAGTCGCGATCTCGCGGACGATCTCGAACAACGCCCGCATCGGTGCGAAAATCTCGTCGTGCTCCCGCACGTACGATCCCACGGCACGCGGCGCCGGCGGCTCCGCGTAATCCTGCCCGGCGTCGCTGTCCGGTAGCGCCGGAAAGATCTCGGCGAGCAAGGACAGCGCCGCCGGGATCTCCAGTCGCAACACCGCCGCTTCGAGCCCCTGCCGCGTGACGCCGTGCCGCGGCGAGAAATCGGGGATTTCCGTGCCGAGCAGCCAAATGCGCTGGATCACGGCAAGGCGCAACGCGTGCAGCAGCATCAGCCGGGGCGCCATGCGCGGCGTCTCCGCGAGGGTCGCGCGCAAGGCGAGATGATCCGCCTGCACGCGCCGGAACATCTCCTGCACCGACGCCCACAGATCCATCCGCTCCAGCGCGCGTGCGACCGCAACCAGCTCCTCGCGCCGCCCGGTGCGCCGCGTGTGGCCGGCACGATCCAGCCACGTCCCGGGATCGAGCGTGCCGATCACGGCGCGCAACACGTCGAGATCGGAATGCGCCATCGCATGGCGCGCGAGATCGAGCGCGCGGCGGAAGCGGCGGCTGCTGCCCAGCATTTCCACGAAGGTCTCGGGATGGCGTGCGGCGGCGGTGCCGATGCCCTGCAACGTGTTCGCGAACCAGCCGAGCTGCTGCAGGATCGCGTTGTTCGGGATGGCGCGCAGCTCGCGCGGATGGCGGATCGCGGCGGCGGTTCCCATCCCGTCGGTCTGCCGGGCGGCAGGGCGCGAGCCGGAGCGGTCGATCAGTGCGGGGCCGAACGCACCGAGGAGAGCGCCGTAGCCGGCATCGTCGACCAGCTCCTGCATGCTGGCGCGGACGGTCGCGAAGAAATCGGCGACGAAATCGGGGTCGGCGTAGATCGGGTCCTCGATCGGGCCGGCGGCGGGATGGAAGGCGTGCTCGGCAATCCGCGCGACCGTCGCCAGCGCGAGCGCGGGGGTCGCGAACAGCAGGTAGCCGTCGCCGCCCTGAAACGCGCTCTCCTCCCGCACCGGCAGGTTGGCGCGGCTGAGCGCCTGCCGGCTCGCGGTCGGGGAGAGGTATTTGAGCCGATCGGACAGCGCGCCGGGATGCGCTCCGCGCCCAACGCTCTCGCCATGCGTGTCGAACAGCACGACCTCGACGTCGCGCACGCCGAAGCGGGCGAGCGTCTCGGCGATCTTCAGGCGCAGGCGCTCGATCAGATGGCTCGCCGCGGTCTGGCCGATGTAGCGGCCGGAATCGGAGTAGCCGAATTGCAGCGCGAGCCGGCCGGTTGTGCGAAGGTATTCGCGGTAGTGCGGCGAGCGCAGCGCCTCCTCCAGCACGTGGCTGCCGCTCTCGAGCGCGGAGGCGGTTTCGAACAGCGGGCTGATCTCGATGTGGCGCTCGACGCCGAACAGGCGGGCGAGCCAGAGGGCGGCGAGCAGGGTGTAGCCGCTCTCGGTCTCGGCGATGAGGAAGCGGACGGGCGCGGTGCCGTCGACGTGCTTCGCGATCTGCGCGACGACCATCATGAGGCGCGCCGCCGAGGCCTGTTCCGCGAGCAGACCGCCGAAATCGACGGGCACGGCGGCGACCGCGTCGAGCGCCGCGTTGATCTTTCCGAGCAGCGCGCGGCGGTGCGCGGGATCTTCGGGCGCGTCCATCAGCCCGAGCCGCTGGCGGACGACGTTGTGCAGCTGCGCCGCGTTCAGGCGGACATGGGTGTGTGCGAGCGCGAGTCCGTGGGCGGCGAGGCCGGCGCGGGCGACGCAGAGGGCGAGCTGCTCATCGCCGGTGGACTGCGTGATGGCGGGGGCGAACAGGTCGAGCAACGGCGCGGTGGTGGTCAGCGCGGTGTCGCGGTCGCCGACGAGGCGGCGGGCGAAAGCGGCGACGGCGGGAGGATCGGCGGCATCGCTGCACGCGGCGATCTGCGCGGCGACGGCGGCGGATGCGGCGTCGGTGCGGACGCGGATCGCGGCGGCGGCAGGCCAGGGAGCGAGCTGGGCCGCGAGCCGGTCGAGCTGCAGCTTCTTCATGCGCAGGCGCAGGCGCAGCGTGTCGGCCCAGGAGATGTCGGTGCGGCCGTCGGTGTCGTAGCCGACCCAGCTCGCGAGGATGACGGGGCGCGGCGTCAGCTCCGCCCAGCGGTCGGGCCAGGGCGCGCGGGCGGACGCGAGCAGCGCGGTGTTCAGCCGGTCGAGCGCGTCGCGGCCGTTGGCGATGGCCGCGGCCGCGCGGGCGAATTCGTCCTCCAATGTGATGGAGCCGGGGCGATGGCTTTCGAAGCGCGGCGGGGGCTCACCGCAGGCCGCGCCGGCAAGGGCCGCGTTGACGGCGGGGGCGAGCGCGAAGGTGGGGTGGGCGGTGAAGACGGCGGCGTAGCGCGAGCGCTCCGCCATGGCGCGGTAGGTCGCCCAGGGGACGGGGCTGTCCTTCGGGTCGGGGCGGAGGATCGTCTGTGCGACGGTGGCGAGCGCCGCTTCGTTTGCAGCGGTGTCCGTGCCGCCAACATACGCCGCGAGACGGCGCGCCCGATCGTCGAAGGCTTCGTCGCGGAGTTGGCGGACGAGAGCGGCGACGCGCTCCGCGTCGAGCTCGCCGTCATCCATCAGGCGGGTGATCGCGAGCGCCACCGACATGACGGGATTGCCGAACGGGTCTTCCGCCGCGCCCGCCATGCGGCGGGCAAGCAGGCGATGCAGCGCTTCGGCTCCGGCAGGCTCGACGGCATCCATGGCGGAATGATGCACCGCAGCATGGGCTGGGACAATTAGAAAGCCGCGATCGGAGGCGGCCGGCTTACGGCTCCGACGGGTCGGATATCGGCGGCATGGTGTCGAAGACCGTCAGCCCGGGCGGCAGCGGCGCCCATTCCGGACGATCGCGCGCGAAGATCACCGTGGTCGGATGAAAGCACGCGGGATCGTCCAGGGAACCCGCGTAGATCGTATGGACGTCGTCCTTTCCGACCTCACCGCCGAACACCAGACCACCGCAGTTCGGGCACGAATTGCGGACCGACTCGGTTCCGCGAATGGACTGCGAACGGAACTGGCGTGTTTCGCCGCTGAACCGGATAGCGGCGCTCGGGTATCCCATGAACGGGACCCAGCCCGAGCCTGATGCCTTTCGGCAATCGGCGCAGAAGCAATAGCCCGCGAAGAGCGGCTCGCCTCCAGCTTCGTAGCGCAGGGCGCCGCACAGGCAACCGCCGCGAGTCATCCCTTCTGGCACCATCTTGATCCTCCGCAAATCGATATGCCTCGGCATCGGCGCGATTTTCGCCGCTACGTGTAGACCGGCGTCTGACCCGGAACCGGCGAGTATCCGAAGCTGCCCCGCGCGATGATCGCGTCGCGGCCGCCCCATTTGCGGATTTCCTCGGCCTGATCGGCGCGGGCGAGGGCGTCGACGGCTTCGGGATCGCAGACGGTGCGCAGCATCGCCTCACAATCGGCCACGAGCCCGGCGTAGCCCAAATCCTGACCGAGATCGCGCGCTTCGAGCGGATCGGCGTCGATGTCGAATAGTTGCGGCGGCATGCCGACGTAGTGGACGTATTTGAACGGGCCTCTGCGGATCATGAAGGCGCCCGTTGCGGCGCCCGCCGCGTGGTATTCGCTGAACACGATGCGTGGCGCGTGGCAGCCACGCATAACGTCGAGCAGCGAGGCGCCGGGCAGGTCCGCGTCGCCGGGCGCGAGCGGGGCGCCGACGCAGTCGAGGATAGTGGGAAATCCGTCGACCAAGGAGACGGGCTCGCGCACGACATGTCCTTCGGGGATCTCCGGCCCGCTCATCAGAAGGGGCACGCCGGCGCTGTCCTCGTACATCGTCGATTTGCCCCACAAGCCGCGCGTGCCGAGATTGTCGCCGTGATCGGAGGTGTAGATCACGCGGGTGTTGTCGATCAGCCCGGTTGCTTCCAGCGCGCGGAGCATCCGGCCGACATTGTGGTCGACGAAGCTGACCATCCCGAAATAGGCAGCGATCGCCTTGCGGACTTTCGCTTCATCGAACGCCTTGTCGTAGACCATGCATTCGCGGATGGCGGCGATGAACGGGTGCGTTGGCCGGTCATGCGAATCATAGAGCGGGGGCCAGGGGACATCGGCTTCGGGATAGAGGTCGTACCACTCCGGCCGCGCGATCAGCGGGAAGTGCGGACATACGAGCGAGACGAACAGCACCCATGGCTTTCCGAGCGCTTGTTGCGCGCGTGCCGTCAGCCACGCGACCGCCGCGTCGGTGATGCGCTCGTCGTATTGCTGGTAGGTGGACTCCCCTCGCCCCGCGTCGGTCGCGAGTTTCAGCGCCGCCTTGCGGACCGGCAGGTCGTCGCGTAACAGCCCGAGCGGGTCGCCGCCGTTGACCACGTGCAACGGCATGATCTCCTCGCCGAAGCCGTGCGCCTCGTCGGCAGCGCGGAAATGCAGCTTGCCGATGGCGGCGGAGTGGTTTCCGTTCTGTTGCAGCCGGTGGCCCCAGGAAGGGATGCTGCCGTCGTACGGGATCGCGTTGTCCCAGAAGCGGATCCGGTGGACGTAGCGGCCGGTCGCGAAGCTGGCGCGCGAGGGCACGCAGATCGGCGAGTTGCAGTAAGCGTCGGTGAAGCGCACGCCGGTCGCGGCGAGCCGGTCCATGTTCGGCGTGCGGATCATCGGATGGCCGGCACAGCCCATGATGCGCTTGCTGTGCTCGTCGGACATGATGAAGAGCAGGTTCGTGGGGGTCATCGCGGTCCCTCAGATGAACGGGCGGCGGTCGAGCACGAGCTTGAGCGGGCGGTCGGTGCGGACAAGGCCGGGCAGCGCCTGCTGTAACTCGGCGAGCGCGCAGAGCGTGCCGAACAGGAGATGCAAGTCGTTCAGGCCCTCGTCCGTCGCAGGGTCGAGCGCGAGCAGAAAATCCGCGAGACGGCGGCCGAGGCGTTCGATCGCGGCGCGCGCGTCGGCGAAACGGTGGCTGCATTGGCGGAGCGCGCGGTTGACGCAGTAGATCCAGTCGATCTCGGCGAAGCTCACGCGACGGCCGAGCGGGTACTTGTCCTCCGCGAGCATGTGGAGGCACGTGTCGATCATCCGCTCGGGATAGCACAGCGGCCAGCGCGCCCATTGCATGTTGAATAAGTAGTGGAACGAGCCGGCCATATGCGGCACGAGGCTGGCGACGCCGCTGTGTTCCACCGGGCGGACATGTTGGCCGCCGAACAGGCCGGTGCGGGAATCGGTGTGTGCGTCGAGCCACTCGAAATAGGCGGACTGCCAGTCCGCATCGACGTCTTCGACAATCACGAGCGCCGCGAACAGGCCGGCGCCCTGGTGCGAGGCACGCCAGGGATCGGCCGCACAGTTCAGGTCGGCAAGGAAATCGCGCATCGCGGGAATCGCGGTGAGCGACGCGAGTTGCACGAGCTTGCGGGCCGGGCGTGCGTCGAACAGCTCGAGGGCCGCGACGCAATGCGCGGTCGTATGGATCGGATGGTGCGTCGCTTCCTCGAAGAGACCGGTGCTGGGATCCTGCAGCGATTGCAGGGATGTGATCCATCCCGCGCGCTCGGCCGGATCCCGCGGGAAACGGCCGATCGTGTAGAGGATGTTGGCGGCGTCCGCGCAGCCGTACGGATTCGTGCCTTCGTCCGTCCGGTTCCAGCGACGGTAGGCGCCGCCGCCGAGCGCGTGGCTGGCAACGATGTCTTCGGCGCTCCGGACGAAGCCGCGAAGGTCGATCTGCATGGACGGCTCCGACTACCGGCTGACGGTCCGGCGTGATATCGAGACAGGCGTAAGCGGTATCGAAAACCGACGAGGGAGGGAAGATCGTGTCACTGGGAAATTTCCGGCGCCGGTCGCTGCTGATCGCGTGCGCGCTGGTGGCGTCGCTGGCGGCGCGTGCGGCGGACGCGCAGCAGCTGATCATCTGGCATGACAAGGGCGATGACGGCATCCGCATGATCCAGAAGATGGCGGATCTGTTCGCCAAGGATCATCCGGGTGTCACGGTGCGCTCGATCTCGATGCCGACGGACCAGTGGTTCAGCCGCTCGGTAGCGGCGCTGAACACCAACACGGCGCCGGACATCCTGTTCAACGACGGCTTCCGGCTCGTGCAGATCCAGCAGCAGACGAAGAAGCTCTCCGATCTCGCCGCCGCGATGAAGCAGGCGCCGGACGCGGACCGTGCGTTCCTCAACGACGGCGACATGAGCGCCGCGACGTATCAGGGACAGGTGTTGATGGTGCCGTTCCAGCGCGTGATCACCGCCTGGGGCGCGCGCAAGAGCTGGCTGGAGAAGGCCGGGGAACAATATCCGAAAACGTGGGACGACCTCCTGCGCGTCGGCAAGAAATTCCAGGAGATGAACAAGGGCGTTTACGGCGTCGCCATGCAGGGCGGCGATCCCTCATCCATGATCGGCGCGGGGATCGCCATGCTCGCCTATGGCAACGGGCAGAAGCACGCGGTGGTGGACGCTGACGGCAACGTGATCATCGATCAGCCGGAGATCGCGAAGGTCACGATCGACTACCTGAAGCTGTACACGACGGACAAGCTGGTCTCGCCGGAGACGGTGAACCAGACGTTCACCGACATGTATCAGCTGATCGAGGGCGGACGCGTGGGGATGTTCCGCGTCGGCAACTGGAATGTCGGCAAGTGGGACAAGTCCTCGCCGGCCGGCGACTACGTGATCGGGCCGTTCCCGCAGATCGGTGACGGCACGCCGTCATTCGTGGTGGGGTCGATCCGAGGGATGTCGGTGCCGACCAACAGCCCGCATGCGGATGTGGCCAAACAGTTTGCCGCGTTCATGCTGACGAAGGCGGCGCAGCAGATCTCGCTCGAGGACATGGGCGGCGTGGTGCGCTCCGATCTCGACACCAGCAACCTGACGCCCGGACTGAAGCCGTTCGTGGCGCCGGGGATCAAGCTGCAGGTGGCGGACAATGCGGTGACGGCGTTCCCGTGGGATCTGAAGCTGGAGGCCGCGTATTACCGCATGCTGATTGCGGCGATCAGCAATCCACCCTCGGATTGGGATGCGTGGATGAAGGATACCGCCGGCAAGCTGCGCGCGGAGGCGGCGAACCTCAAGAAGAGCTGACGGCGACGCGCGGCGGAGTATGTCGTCCGCGCTGACCCTGCCGCGTTTATCCGCCCGCGCCCGCCCCGCGCTGGGGCGGGCGATGTGGCGGCATCGCTCTCTCTATCTGTTCCTGCTGCCGTTCGCCGCATTGACCGCCGTGTTCGGCATCTGGCCGATCGGCGAAGGTATCCGGGTCGCGTTCCTCGATTCGTCGACCGCGCTCGGAAACGCACCCGCCTATGTCGGGTTCGCGAACTTCGCCACGGTGCTGTCGGATCCGGCGTTCGTATCGTCGCTGTGGCGGACACTGCTCTTCACGTTCGTTTCCGTTGCGCTGAACGTGACGCTCGCGCTCGTGCTCGCGCTGATGCTGGCGAATCCGCTGCTGGATCGCGGGCGGACGTGGTTCAAGCTCGCGATCTTCCTGCCGACCATTACGCCGGACGTAGCGAGCTTCATCGTCTGGAAGTGGATGTTCAACCAGGATTTCGGCGCGGTGAACCACGCGTTGGACGCGCTGGGATTGCCGCCATTTCCCGGCATCACGACAACGGGGGGCGCGTTCGCGACGCTGGTGATCGTCGAGCTCTGGCATCACGTCGGCCTCTACACGCTGATCTTCCTGACGAACTTCCAGCTGCTCGACCGCAGCCTCGACGAAGCGGCGCAGATCGACGGCGCGAACCGGTGGCAGCGGCTGCTGCGGGTGAAGCTGCCGCAGCTCAAGCCTGCGATCACGGTAAACACCGTCTATGCGCTGATCGAGTTCCTCAAGACGTTCACGGTGGTGTTCGTCATCACCAAGGGCGGACCGAATTTCTCGACCAACTATCTCTCGTATTATGCCTACAGCCGCTTCAACACCGGCGCATACGGCGAGGCGGCGGCGATGGCGACGGTGCTGTTCGCGGTCGTGTTCGGGATGGCGGTGACAGCGTATTGGGCGATGGAGCGGGAGGCGGCATGAAGCGGTTTGCGCTCTATGCGGCGGCGAGTGTCGTGTCGCTGGTGTTCGTCTATCCGTTCGTCTGGATGGTCGTGAACGCCTTCCGCACGCAGGAGGCGATCCTGTCCGCGCCGCTGCGCCTCTTGCCCGAAAGCCTGAATCTCGACGCATTCCGCTCGATCGCAGAGATCGGCGGCTCGCCGATCTCGGGGTTCATCGTCAACTCGGTGCTGATTACGCTGGCGGCAACGGCGATCGGCGTGTGCGTCACCGGGCTCGGTGCCTACGCGTTGTACCGCCAGCCGAAGCTGCCGCTGTTCAGCACGGTGCGCTACAGCTTCCTGCTGACGATCATGTATCCGAATATGATGCTGGTGATCCCGCTCTACTTCGTCGTCTACGAGCTCGGGCTGCTCGGCACGTATGCCGGCATCATCCTCTCGCTCAGTCTCGTGCCGCTCCTGTTCTTCGTGTTCGTGCAGTTCTTCCGCACCATCCCTGCCGATGTGATCGAGGCCGCGCATGTCGATGGCGCGTCGGAGTGGGACACGTTCCGCATGGTGGTGCTCCCTCTCGCCCGCCCGGTCGTCGTCACCGCGACGCTGGTCGCGTTCCTGCTGAACTGGAAGCAGTGGTTCCCGGTGCTCGTGCTGTCGACGACACCGGACAGCTACACGCTCCCGGTGGCGCTGGTGTCGCTCAACTCCGAATACGGCATCAACTTCCAGGCGACGATGGCGCTCGCGACTCTCACCGTCCTCCCGGTCGTCGTGCTGTTCCTGATCACGCAACGCCGCGTGATCGACGGCATCATGACGGGCGCGGTAAAGGGCTGAGGCGGAAGCGCCGGAAGGCTTCGGCGGGCGCGTCGTTCGCCGTCATCAACGTCGCGATCTGCCGGGCAAGGCGCTCTTCCAGTGCGGCGTCGTGCAGCGGCTTCATCTGCCCGGGGTCGTTCTCCAGGTCGAACAGCACGGTCTCCTTCTCGGCGATTACGCCCGGACCGTACCACCAATTGAACGGCGCCTTCGGCGTCGAGGGGATCTTCATCAGCGGCACGCCTTTGGTGAATGGGAACGGCGGCGCCATCGTCGCGCCGGACAGTTCCTCCGTCGTGAACAGCGCCGCCATGTGCGCGGGCATGAGCGTGTACTGATAGAGCTCCTGCTCTCTCAGGTCCTCGGGATAGCGGAAATAAGTGTAGCGCCCGTCCGTGATGTTCACGGCGCTCCCGAACACGCCGAACAGCGCCGCCTCACGCACGGCATGGTTGGATCGCAGCACGGGCAGCAGCGAATGGCCCTGCGTCTCGGCAGGCGACACAACGCCGTGCAGGTCGAGGATCGTCGGCATCAGGTCGATCGTCTGGGTCAGCGCCTGCCGTCGCGTGCCGGCGCCAGGTATGTCCGGGTGGTGCATGAACAGCGGAATGTGCGCCACTTCCTCGTAGACCGGCATGCGGTTCTTCGCCCACCAATCATGCTCACCGAGCAGGAAGCCGTGATCGGTGCCGACGATCAGTGCCGTGTCGTGCCACATGTCGTGCGCGTCGAAATAGTCGAGCACGCGGCCCATCTGCTCGTCGCACAGGGCGACGATCGCGCAGTAGTTTGCGCGCAGCTCGGCGCATTCGTCCGGCGCCTCGGTGACGCGCGCGTAGGGCGGCCAGTCGAGGATCGGGCCGGCGTAGTTCGAGGGGTAGTCGTCACGGAAACGCGAGGGCGCGAAGAACGGCTCGTGCGGGTCGAACGTCTCGATCTGCAGGAACCAGTCGTCTTCCAGCCGGTTCCTTTCGAGGAACTCAAAGCCGGCGTTGAAGCACTGCACGGATGGGAAATCGTTGTCGTCGCGGACGAACTCGCGGTTGATCATGTAGTGGTAGAACTTGTTCCGCCGCTGCTCCGAGTATTGGATCTTGTGATACATCTCGCGCAGCCGCTCCCACGGCGGCTGCACCATCGCCTTCCACGGATCGCGCTCCTGGCCGCGGATGAACTCGAACGTATCGAAGCGGTTGTGATAGGTCGCGCCGCCGTCCTCCCAGTAGTGATAGTGGTCGGTGACGAGATGCGTGTAGACGCCGGCCTTGTGCAGCAGCTCGGGGAAGGCGTTGTCGTAGGGCTCCAACGGTCCCCAGCTGCGGTGCAGGAAGCTGAGGCGGCCGGTCATCAGGTCGCGCCGCGCCGGCATGCAGGGGAGACTTCCGACGTAGTGTTTGTCGAACGTCACGCAGCGCTCGGCCAGGCGGCGGAAGTTCGGCGTCTTCACCGTCTGCGCGCCGTAGGCTTCGAGCGATCTGCGGTTGAGGCTGTCGAACAGCACGAAGACCGTTTTCATGCGTCTTTTCCCGTGGCTTCCGTCACGTGCACGCG
>DATAPS010000511.1:0-4961 GCA_036265085.1 Acetobacteraceae bacterium
CACTCTCGCCCGGTGCGAGCCGACGGATTTCGCCGGCGGCATCGAGCTCCTGCCGCGTGCCGTTGCGGTTGGTCAGCGGCTCCAGTCCGAGCGCGTAGACGCCTTCCCCGAAACAGCGCCATTCCTGAAACCACGGCAGCACGCGCGTGTCGAATTCGACGGTGAGGCTGAGACCGAGCCGGTCGTTGATGAGGCTGGCGCACGAGAACCCGTCATCGCCCGCGCGGGGGCGGTGCAAGACGACGGACTGACGGTTGGCGATGTCAGGACCCGGAAGCACGTTGCCCGGCGCGGGTGGCGGCGGATGCACGATTTCGGCGGAGTCGACCTGCACGCGCGCGCCTTCGTCCAGCAGCGGCCAGCCTGCGTTGATGTGATAGAGCAGCATGTGCGGCGTCGCGACGAAGCCGTCGTTCGTCACGACGTCGGTCACGGTCAGCGTGGCGGCCCCGGCCATCGCCTCCAGCCGGCGGCGGACCGCCAGGTTCTCGCCGAACATGAAGACCTGGCGCATCTCGCCTTCCGCCCACAGCATCAGTTCGTCGCCGATCCAGTCGGCGCCGTAGCCGCGCAGCGTCGCCGGTGTCAGCGCACCGCGGCCGTGCAGCGGATGGACCATCTCCGAGCGCATGTTCGACCCGAAATGCGCGGCGGTGTCTCGCGTCGCGCGGCGCATGTGGTCGAAGCCGCAGGTGAGCCAGAAGCCGCTGAAGGCGCGGTGGAGGCCGAGGCCGTCCTCGCTCTCCAGGTCGGTCAGCCATGGAGCGCGGAACCCCGCGGGGAACTGCCAGCCGAGCGGGATGCCGCGAAATGAGAAATCGCCGATGTCCATACAGCGGTCGACAAGGATGGAGAGATCCATTCCGCCGGTGCGCATCAGCAACATGCGCGTGCCACGTTCCGGCCCATCCTCGGCCGCGACCAGGCGCACTCCGCAGGCGGCGCCCGGATCCGGGAAGCGTCGCAGCAACTCCCGTCGTGCATGCTGCTGGCCGAATAATTTCACCGCGCTTCCTCCGTTGCGAGACCCTAAGGCGATCTGCGCACAGCGCTCAAGCCATTGCCGGGCATACGGCCTATGCTAGCGTGCGCCGCGCGAAGAAATATCGGAGGAATGCGCTATGCGTCGCCGCACCATGCTGTTCGCCTGCGTTCTCGGTGCATGCGCGCTATGGATCTCGACCGCCGTCGCCGGAACGCTGACTCTCCGCTACAGCGATCCCGACTGGAAGGACATCCGCGCCGCGCTCGATCAATACGAACGCGACAACCCCGGGACGAAAGTCGCGCTCGACCGCGTCTCGCCCGCCGACGTGATGCCGCAGTTCCTGCGCGAGACGGCGGTCGGCACCGGACCGGACGTCGTGCAGGTCGGCTTCGTGCAGGTGAAGGACCTGGCGACCGCGCAGGCGGTGCTGCCGCTCGACGACTTTACCAAACCGCAGAAGGCGACGCAGGCGCTGGCCGACTACGTGGCGCTCGACCTCGCGACGTGGAAGGACGGCAAGGTCTACGCGCTGCCATGGACGACCGACACCTTCGCGATGGTCTATCGCACCGATCTGATGCAGAAGGCAGGCATTACGGCGATCCCAAAGACGTGGGACGAATTCCGCGACGCCGCCAAGAAGGTGCACGACGCGACTGGGAAGGTCGGCTTCCAGTTTCCGTTCGGCAGCGCCAACGGCAATGGCATCTGGTTCGCCGCGAACTACTGGTGGTGGACGCACGGCCAGGCGCTGATCGTCAAGAAGCCGGATGGCAGCTACGGCCTCGGCGTGACCGCCGCGGATGTCGCCGACGACATGCGGTATTTCGACAGTCTGCTGAAGGCCGGGGTCACGCCGAAAGCGATGATCTCGGTCAGCAACTGGGCCGATCCGGTCATCATCGAGCCGCTGGTCTCGGGCGATGCGATGTCGACCCTCGTGCCGCCCGCGAACTTCAAGCAGATCCTGGTCGAGTGGAAGGAACGCAATCCGAACGGCAGCGACCCGCCGTTCATCAGTGCGCTCGTTCCCGAGGCGACCGCTCCCTCCGTCACCCATGCCGGCGGCCGTTCGCTCGTCATCAACGCCAACACGCCGGACCCGAAGGGTGCCTGGAAGCTGGTTCAGTTCCTGTCGTCGAAGAAGATGTTCAGCGACTACTACAAAACGCAGATGCCCGCTCAGAAGACGCTGCTGAAGGAGATCGATTTCGGCCCGCTGCTGCAGGGGTACGCCGAGCAGTTGCAGCGCGCGCGGTCCTGGGGACCGTATGCTGAGGGCCCCGTTCCGATCCCGATGATGTGGAACGAGACCGCGCGCGATTTCGGCAGCGTGTTCGTCGGCGAGTCGACGCCCGATCAGGCGGCGCAGACGCTTCTGGCGGCAATCTCCAAAAACCTGAAGTGACTGCCGCCGCCTTCGCGACTCCCCGGCGCGTCCGCACCGACTCGCTCGTCACCTGGCTATTGATCGCCCCCGCGATGCTCGTGCTCGCGGGGTTCTATCTTTATCCCACGGGCTACGCGGCCTGGATCAGTCTGACGGATCTGTCCTTTCTGCATCTTCGGCAGGGCGGCGACTTCATCGGTCTCGAGAACTACCGTTCGGTGCTCGGAAGTGCGGCGTTCTGGCGCGTGATGTGGCGGACCGCGTTCTGGCTCACCGCGGTCTCCGTCGCGGTCCGGATCGTGCTTGGCCTCGCCCTCGCCCTTCTGATCGAGTCCGCGACGATCCGGCGGTACCGCCTGCGCACCGTTCTGCGGCTCGCGTTGCTCGTGCCCTGGGCGACGCCGCATATCGTCGCCGTGTTCATCTGGCGCTGGCTGCTCGATCCGCAGGTCGGCACGATCAACAAGGCGCTGGTCGCAACCGGCGTGCTGCAGCAGCCGCATGCGTTCCTCGCCGACACCAGCACCGTCTGGGCCGCGATCATCACCATCATCGTCTGGAACTCGTTGCCGATCGCGACCGTCTCCTTCATCGCCGCGCTGCAATCGGTGCCGCGCGACCTGCAGGAAGCGGCAGCGCTCGACGGCGCGGGCCGAATCGCCGTGTTCCGCAACGTGACGCTGCCGCACATCATGCCGACCGTCGCGATCATCTCGATGCTTTTGGTATTCTGGACATTCAACAACTTCGTCTATGTCTGGCTGACGACGGGCGCCGGTCCCGGCCGCTACACCGACGTGCTCGCGACCGACGTCTACATGCGCGGTTTCGTCGATTTCCAGCTCGGGGCGAGTGCGACGATCGGCATGATCATGGCGGCGACGCTCGCCTTGTTCGGCGTGATCTATACCCGCCTGCTCGCCCGCCGCGCCCTCGCCGAGCGCCTATGAAGTCCGCCTGGTCCGATGCGGCACTCGTGCTCGCGGCGCTGCTGACATTGCTGTTTCTCGTCTATCCCGTCGTGGTGGTCTTCACCGGCTCGGTGCAGAGTAGTGCGACGCTGTTCTCCGGGACGGCATTCAGCTTCACGTTCGACAATTACGGCCGCATCTTCGAATCCGGGTTCGCGCGCTTTCTCTCGAACAGCCTGTTCATCTGCCTCACCGCCGTCGTCTGCGCGACCGCGCTGTCGGTCGCCGCCGCCTACGCCTTCTCACGCCGCCCGCGCTTTCCGCTGCGGCGCCTCCTGCTCGGCGCGGTGCTCGCGGGCCAGTTGTTTCCGTGGATCGTCCTGGTGACGCCGCTGTTCATCCTGTTCGCGCGGCTCGGGCTGACCAACAGCTATGGCGGGATCATCTTCTGCTATACGGCGATCGCCATCCCGTTCTCGCTCTACATGCTGCTCGGCTATCTCGAATCGATCCCACGTGAGCTCGACGAAGCGGCCGCCATCGACGGATGCAGCGCGCTGGGCGTGCTCTGGCGTGTCGTGCTACCGCTGATGATTCCGGGCGTGGTCGCCACCGCGACCTATGCCTTCCTGCTGTGCTGGACGGAGTTCCTGTTCGCCCTCGCCTTCCTCACGCGGGCCGGGCTGAAGACGCTCCCGCTCGGCCTGGCGGGGTTCTTCGGCGAGGACACGGTCGACTGGGGTGCCGTGATGGCGGGGTCCGCGATCACCACTCTGCCGGCACTGCTGCTGTTCCTGCCGCTGCAATCGCGATTGGCGGAGGGCCTCACGGCCGGTGCGGTCAAGCAATGACCGCGCTGCTGCACGCCGAGCGGCTGTCGAAGTCCTTCGGACCGATCCAGGTCCTCGCCGACATATCGCTCGACCTCGCGTCGAGCGAGGTGCACGCGGTCATCGGCGAGAACGGCGCGGGCAAGTCGACACTGATGAAGCTGCTCGCGGGCGCCGAGCAGCCGAGCGATGGCCGTATCCTGCTCGATGGCGCACCGGTGCGCTTCGCCTCGCCCGCAGACGCCGAGCGCCACGGCGTCGTGCTGGTGCCGCAGGAACAGCTGCTCGCCCCGCAGCTCACCGTGGCCGAAAACATGTTTCTCGGCGCGGAACTGCGCCGCGGCCCGTTCCTCGACCGGCCCGCCATGCGGCGCCGCGCCCGCGATCAATTGACCGACCTGAACTGCGTGGCCGACCCCGACGCGCTGGTCGCGCGCCTCTCGATCGCAGAGCGCCAGCTCGTGCAGATCGCCCGCGCGCTCCTCAAGCCCCACCGCGTCGTCATCCTCGACGAACCGACGGCCGTCCTGACGCCGGTCGAGTCCAACGCCCTGTTCCGCGCCGTGGCCCGGCTGAAGGCGGCCAGGGTCGGCGTGCTCTACATCTCGCATCGTCTCCCCGAAGTCGCGGCAATCGCCGACCGGGTAACCGTGCTGCGCGACGGCCGCCATGTCGCGACCCACCCCCGCGGCGTGCTTATGGAAATCGACATGGCCCGGCTGATGGTGGGCCGCGAGCTCTCCGCCATCTTCCCGCCCAAACCGCCCGCGCCCGCGGGCGATCCGGTCCTGAGCGTGGCCGATATCAGCGTCCCCGGCTTCGTCGCGACGGCCGCGTTCGAC
>DATAPS010000512.1:0-4105 GCA_036265085.1 Acetobacteraceae bacterium
AGCCGCATCTCTGCTGCGGCTCGGCGGGGACGTACAACATCCTGCAGCCCGAGATCGCCGCCCGGCTCCGCGCGCGCAAGCTCGAGAACCTCCGCGCGACCCGCCCGGAGGTGATCGCGGCGGGCAATATCGGCTGCATGACTCAGCTCTCCGGCGGCGGCGTCCCGGTGGCGCACACCGTCGAGCTGCTCGACTGGATGGCCGGCGGACCGGAGCCGGCCGCGCTGCGCACGCGGTCTTAACTTGCAGGAGGCCGCCGCCGGACTTGCGGGAGGTCGCGGGCGGGGCCACCGTCTGCGCATGCGCTCTTTGATTCTGGCTGCGCTGATCTGCGCTGCCGTCCCCGCGCTCGCCGACTCGCGCGCCGACATGCGGAAGGCAGAAGTCGACCTGCTGCTGAAGTCGCTCGCCACGGCGCCGGACGAGGAAACCGCCGCCGGGCTGGAGACGCGGATCAAGGAGATGTGGCTCCAAGCCGGCTCGCCCGCGGCCACGCTGCTGATGAGCCGCGGCATGCGCGACCTGCAGAACCAAGCCGCCGACGAGGCGGAGCAGGATTTCAATGCCGTGTTGACGTTGCAACCGGACCTGACAGAAGCCTACGAGCGGCGCGCCGTCGCCCGCTTCGCCGCAGGCGACTACAAGGGCGCTCTTACCGATCTCGAGGTCACGCTGCAGCGCGAGCCGCGGCATTTCGCGGCGCTTCAGACCCTCTCGCGCATCGCGGAGGCGCGGGGCGACAACAAGGGCGCGCTGCTGGCGTGGAAGAAGGCAATGGAGCTCGACCCGAAGACGCCGGGCGGCGGGAAGCGGCTGCAGGAGCTTACGCGGAAAGTTGAAGGCCAGGCGATCTGACGGGCTTTGGAAAGCACGGGCTTTCGAAAGCGTCGAGGCGCCTCGATCACGCCTGCTCCCTGCCTCGAAATCGCCATATGCGACCCCTTATTATACGGGTGAGGCGCAATTCGATCGCGCCCCTGAAAGTGAGACCGCCATGATCTCGAAATCACGCCTGCTGCTCGCGGCTCCGGTGCTCGCGGGTCTCGTCGCCGCCCCGACCCTCGCCCATGCCGACTGGTATCGCGGCGGCGGCGGGTACCGCGGCGGCTACGGGTACTATCACCGGGACTACCACCGCGGCTTTCCGGTCGGCGGCGTGATCGCGGGCACGATCCTCGGCCTCGGGGCCGCCGCGGTGATCGGCGGAGCACTCGCGCCGCCGCCACCGGTCTACTACGCGCCGCCGCCGGTCTACTACGCGCCGCCGCCGGTTGTGTACGCGCCGCCGCCGGTGTACTACCAGCCGCAATACTGATCGCACCCCCGAGCGGTCCGGATGGCCGAGCTGCCCCGCGCAGCTCGGCATCACGGCTGCAGCCGTTGACCTCGGCCGATCCCGCGTCACACTGCCGGAGCAAGCAGCAGCGACGGATCCAGGCCGATGTCCTTCGATTTCACGAATAAGCGCGTCGTCGTGTGCGCCGGCAGCCGCGGCATCGGCCGCGCGACCGCGCTAGGCTTCGCGCAGGCCGGCGCTGCGGTCTCGATCTGCGCGCGCGGCGAGGGACCGCTGGAAGCAACGCGCGGGGAGATCGCCGCGCTCGGCCGCACCGCCCACGCCGCCGTCTGCGATCTTGCCGACGAAGCCGCGATCGCTCGCTATATCGCCGCAGCGGCGAAGGCGCTCGGCGGCGTCGACGTGCTCGTCAACAACGCCTCCGGCTTCGGAATGACAGACGACACGGCCGGCTGGAGCGCGGGCTTCGCCGTCGACGTGATGGCGATCGTGCACGCCAGCCGAAACGCGCTGCCGTTCCTCGAACAGGCGAGCCCGCGTGGCTGCATCGTCTCGGTGTCGTCCATCTCCGCCATGCGCGCCTCGACCCGGGGCGCGCCCTACGGGGCCGTGAAGGCCGCCTCGATCCACTACACCGGTTCACTCGCCGCGATGCTCGGGGACAAGGGCATCCGCGTGAATGCGGTGGCGCCCGGCTCGATCGAATTCCCCGGCGGGAGCTGGGAGAAGCGGCGGCTGGAAGGCTCGCCGATCTACGAGCGTGTGCTCAACCAGATCCCGACCAAGCGCCTCGGCACGCCCGAGGAGGTCGCCGACGTCATCCTGTTCCTCGCGTCGCCGCATGCGCGCTGGGTGACGGGGCAGACGATCGTCGTGGATGGCGGTCAGTTGCTGTTCAGCTGAACCTCGGCCGCGGCCTGAGCACGACGTGCCGCTCGGTGATAGAGGTCTTCGAGTCCGATCCGCTGCCGCATCGAGGGCGTGAACCAGCGCTCGACGTCGTTGAGGAACGCCCGGATCTCATCGCGCCAGTGTGCGGGGACCGGGCTCTCCGGCAGTGTGTGCAGCTTGAGCAAGTGCGCGAGCGCCTGTTCAAGCAAGCTCTGGCGGGCCCGCAGCTCCGATACCCCGACGTCCCGCACCTCGTCGATCACGTTGGCCCAACCATTGCGTTGAGGCGCTCGCCGGCCGCGGGCCGGCGGAGCAGGTCGGATTGCTGTTCGCTCCAGGTCAAGGCGTCGCGTTCGTTGCGCCCATCTGGCATGACCGCCTCCTACGCCAGACCGTCAGTGCACTCGACCGATCCGTCGATCTGATCTTCGGTCGAGTCAAGTGCTTGCTTACATCAACTCGACCCGCGCCTCGTGGCCTGAAGTCGCGCTCACCGATCCGTCAGCCGGATCTCGATCCGCCGGTTCTTCGCATACGCCTCCGGCGTGTCCGCCGTATCGAGCGGCTGGTAATCCGCGAACCCCGTCGCCGCCAGCCGGTCGGGCGGAATGCCGTCCTGGATGAGCAGCTTCACCACGTTGATCGCTCGCTGCGACGATAGCTCCCAGTTCGAGGCGAATCGGCTGTTGGCGAGCGGCTGCCGGTCGGCGTGGCCGTCGACGCGCAGCAGCCAGTTCACATCCTTGGGGATCTCCGCACTGATCTGCTTCAGCGTCGTGGCGAGCGTGTTGATCTGGTCCTGCCCGGCCTGAGTCATGTCGGCGCTGCCCACCGGGAAGAGCACCTCGCTCTGAAACACGAAGCGGTCGCCGACGATCTGGATGCCGGGTCGGTTTGCCAGCACCTCGCGCAGCTTGCCGAAGAAGTCGCTGCGGTAGCGCTGCAACTCCTCGACCTTCTGCGCCAGCGCTGCGTTCAGGCGTGAGCCCAGATTGGCGATCTGCACGTCCTTGGCCTGCGCCGACTTCTCCGACGCTTCCAGCGCCGCGCCGAGGCTCGCGAGCTGGGTGCGGAGCTGGTCGACCTGTTGTGTCAGCAACGCAATCTGCGCCTTCGCGGAATCGCCGAATTTCTGTTCGTCGGCGAGTTGCGCCGCCATCGCCGCACGGCGCTGCTCGTCGGTCGTCGCGCGCACCGCGGCATCCTGCACCTGTTTCTCGAGGTCGTCGCGCAACGCGGTCAGTGACCGGACCTGTTCCGCCATCTTCGCGAGATCGGAGAGCCGCGCTTCGATCGTGGCCTTGTCGGCCTGAACCGTCTTGTCCAGCGCCGCCGATTGCCGCTGCATCTCGGCGAGCTGCGCTTGCGCATCCGCGAGCTGCTTCTGCGTCGCCAGCAGCTGCGCCCCGGTCTCCGCCGCCGCCCGCCCGGCTTGGTCGCCGCGTTTGGCGACGTCGGCGAGCTGGGCCTGCAGCTGATCGGTGCGCGCCCGCGTTGCCTGTGCCTGCAGATCGGCGTCGGCGAGACGAGCCGAGAGCTTGTCGCGCTCGGCCTTGAGGGCGTCGCGGTCGGCGGCGATCGCGTCCTGCTGCGTGCGCAAGGCGGCGAGCCGCTGGCTGAGCGAATCGCGCGCCGTGACGGCGGATTGCAGGTCGCGGTTGAGCTGCGCCATCGAGAGCTGCAGCTCCTTCGTGCGTCCGCGTTCGAGCGAGAGCATGTCGGTCAGCTCTGCCATCTGCCGGTTCACCCGGTCGAGCGCGCGGTCGCGGCCGGAGAGGGCGACGGAGAGGAAGGCCTGCGCGAGCACGAAGACGAGCAGGACGAAGATGATGACCATGAGCAGCGTGGACAGCGCGTCCACGTAGCCCGGCCACGGGTTCATCGCATCGGAGGAGGAACGGCGGCGGAGGGCCATGG
>DATAPS010000513.1:0-12019 GCA_036265085.1 Acetobacteraceae bacterium
CAGCATCTTCATCACGGCCGCACCTATGTCCGTGAACGGCACGTACTGTCCGGCCACGGTGAGGGCGGCGGAATACAGGATGAAGTTCGCGAACCACAGCCGCATGGCCGCCTTGTCGTCGAAGATGCGCTCGAAGGTCGGCGCCATCGTCTCGAGGTCGAGGAGCGTCTCATTGACGTCGAAGACGATAAGGGGAAGGTCGGACATAGGACGAAGCTCTCGTTCGTTGCGTGCGGAATGATCTGGATTTCGGCGTTCGGCGGCTTTCTGTGGGAGGTGGGCCCTGCGTCGGAGCGCGGGAGGCCCCGGACACCTTCGCCATCAGATGCGCAGGATCGGATCCGAACCGGCAACCGCAGTGATCGCCGTCGCACGCGGGTCGTCCTCTGCAAGGAGGTAGGCGACCGGGAACGCAGCGGCGAGCGGCTGCTCTGGGTCGCGAGCAGTTACGGCTCGGCTGGTACTACGCGTCAGATTGTATCCGCCAGCTGCCTGCGCTCGCCATTCGTTGCGCAGATCGGGAGCTGGCATTGGCGGCGCGATCCCGCGCCGCCCGGCGCTCACGCCCGCAACGGCTCAGCCTGTTCCGCCGCCAACGGCACCGGCAGATATTTCTCGTACCCCTTCGGCACCACCTGCCAGAACCGCCCGACCACGCGCGGCCAGTCGTGCAGGAGCATCTGCGCGTAGCGGCTGCTGGTCTCGGCGACGTGGATCGTGACGAGATCGCGCAGCACCTCCTCCCAATGCGGGTGCGCGATGCGCTGCCACCCCAGCGTCTCCGGGTTTGCGCGCAGCTCGAACTCGCCTGTCGCGTCGTAGATGAACGCCATGCCGCCGGTGAAGCCGGCACCGAAATTGTCGCCGATCTCGCCCAGCACGACGACCGTGCCGCCGGTCATATACTCGCAACAGTTCGAGCCGCAGCCTTCGATCACCGCGGTCGCGCCGGAGTTGCGCACGGCGAACCGCTCGCCCGCCTGACCCGCCGCGAGCAGATACCCCGCGGTCGCGCCGTAAAGCACCGTGTTGCCGATGATCGTGTTCTGCTGGCTCAGCAGCGCCGAAGACGGCCCGGGGCGCACGATGATCGTCGCACCGGACAGCCCCTTGCCGACATAATCGTTGGCGTCGCCGAACACTTCGAGCTTCAGCCCCTGCACCGCGAACGCACCGAGCGACTGGCCCGCGGAGCCGCGCAGGCGCACCGTCAGATGCCCCGGCTGCAGCCCCCGCATCCCGTATTTTCGCGTGATGCGGCTGGAGATCTTCGTGCCGATTGCGCGGTCGGTGTTCCGCACATTGTATTGCAGCTGCATCTTCTCGCCACGCTCGAACAATGCGGCGGCGTCGGCGATCATCTGCGCGTCCAAGGTCTCCGGCACCTCGTTGCGGCCCTGCATGGTGCAGTAGCGCGCATACGGGCCGGGGTCGGCCTGCACCAGCAGCGGATTCAGATCGAGGTCGTCGAGGAACTCCGAGCCGCGGCTGACCTGATAGAGCATGTCGGTCCGCCCGATCACGTCCTTCAGGCTGCGCACGCCGAGCGAGGCGAGAATCTGCCGGACGTCCTCGGCGATGAAGCTGAACAGGCTGATGACCTTCTCCGGCGAACCCTCGAATTTCGCCCGCAGCTTCTCGTCCTGCGTGCACACGCCGACCGGGCACGTGTTGCTGTGGCACTGCCGCACCATGATGCAGCCCATCGCGACCAGGCTCGCCGTCCCGATCCCGAACTCCTCGGCACCGAGCATCGCCGCGATCACCACGTCGCGCCCGGTCTTGATCCCGCCGTCCGTGCGCAGCCGCACGCGATGGCGCAGGCGGTTCAGCATCAGCACCTGATGCGCTTCCGAGAGGCCCATCTCCCACGGCAGCCCGGCGTATTTCACGGACGTCTGCGGCGACGCGCCGGTGCCGCCGGAATGGCCGGAGATCAGGATCGCGTCGGCATGCGCCTTCGCCACACCGGCCGCGATCGTGCCGATCCCGCTGCGGGCGACCAGCTTCACGCACACCATCGCGTCCGGGTTGATCTGCTTGAGATCGTAGATGAGCTGCGCGAGATCCTCGATCGAGTAGATGTCGTGATGCGGCGGCGGACTGATCAGCGTCACGCCGGGGGTCGAGTGCCTCAGCTTCGCGATCAGGCCGGTGACCTTGAACCCCGGCAGCTGCCCGCCTTCGCCGGGCTTGGCGCCCTGCGCCACCTTGATCTCGATCTCGCGGCAGGCGTTCAGGTATTCGGCGGTGACGCCGAACCGTCCCGACGCGATCTGCTTGATCGCTGAGGACGCGTTGTCGCCGTTCTGCCGCGGCTTCGCCCGCGCCGGATCCTCGCCGCCTTCGCCGCTATCGCTGCGCGCGCCGATGCGGTTCATCGCGATCGAGAGCGTCTCGTGCGCTTCCGGGCTGAGAGCCCCGAGCGAGATGCCCGGCGCGACGAGGTATTTGCGGATCTCGGTGATGCTCTCGACCTCGTCGACCGGAATTGCCTTGGACGGATCGGCGCGGAACTCGAGCAGATCGCGCAGAGCGACCGGCGGCAGCTTGCGCACCGCCTCGGCATAGCGGCGATAGGTCTGGAAGCTGTCGGACGCGACCGCTTCCTGCAGCATATGGATCAGCGTGCCGTCGAAGGCATGCGTCTCGCCCCGCCGGCGCAGCTTGTAGATGCCGCCGATCGGCAGCGTCACCACGTCGCCGTTCCAGGCGATCGCATGCAGGTCGAGCGCCTTGCGCGCGATGCCGGCGAGGCCGAGGCCGGAGATTCGCGACTGCATGCCGGGGAAGAACTCCGCGACGAGCGCACGAGAGAGCCCGATCGCCTCGAAGTTGCACCCGCCGCGGTAGGAGCTGATGACCGAGATGCCCATCTTGGACATCGTCTTCAACAGCCCCTTGTCGACCGCCTTCTTGTAGCGTCCGACAGCGTCCTTGAGCGAGAGATTGCCGAACAGCCCGCGCCGGTGCCGGTCCGCGATGCTCTCCTGCGCGAGATAGGCGTTGATCGTGGTGGCGCCCACGCCGATCAAGACCGCGAAATAATGCACGTCCATGCACTCGGCGACGCGCACGTTCAGGCTCGTGAAGGTGCGAAGGCTCTGGCGCACGAGATGCGTGTGCACCGCGCCGGTCCCGAGAATCATCGGGATCGCGGCGCGTTCGGGTCCCATATCCTCATCGGTGAGGATCACGTGCGTGCAGCCCGCGCGCACGCCCTCCTCCGCCTCGCGGCGGATGCGCTCGATCGCGTGGCGCAAGCCGGCATCGCCGTCCTTCGCGGGGAAGGTGCAATCCACCACGCAAGCCGCGCGTCCCATGGTGTCGCGCATGGCGACGAACTCGGCGGTCGAGAGCACCGGGCTTTCGAGCTGCAGCAGGTCGCACTGGCTGCTGTCCTCGTCGAGCACGTTGCCGAGATTGCCGAGCCGCGTCTTGAGCGACATCACCCGCGTCTCGCGCAGGCTGTCGATCGGTGGATTGGTGACCTGGCTGAAGTTCTGCCGGAAATAGTGGTGCAGCCCGCGATACTTGTCCGACAACACGGCGATGGGCGTATCGTCGCCCATGCTGCCGACCGCTTCCTGCGCGTCCTCCACCATCGGGTGAAGGATCAGCTCCAGCTCTTCGAGCGTGACGCCGACCGCGAGCTGCCGCCGCCGCAACGCCTCGCCTTGATAGAGCACCGGCTCCGGCGCATCGGTCTTGACGATATGGTCGATGACGCGGATGTGCTTCGTCCAGTCGCCGAACGCCTGACGCGCGGCCAGCATGTCCTTCATCTCGTGGTCGGTGTAGAAGCGCGGGCCTTCCAGATCGACCCCGATGGTCTGTCCGGGGCCGACACGCCCCTTCTCGACCACGTTATCCTCATCGAGCTTCACCATCCCGGCTTCGGAGCCGACGATCAGCATCGCGTTGCGCGAGATCGTGTACCGCAGCGGCCGCAAGCCGTTGCGATCCAGGCCGGCGATCACCCAGCGGCCGTCGGTCGCCGCGATCGCCGCCGGCCCGTCCCAGGGCTCCATGACCGCGTTGCAGTAAAGGAACAGGTCGCGATGCGCCTGCGGCATCGTCGCGTCGTTGCCGATGCTCGCCGGGATCATCAGCGCCTTCGTCATCGGCGCGTCGCGTCCGGCGCGGCAGAGCACCTCGAAGACGTTGTCGAGCGTCGCGGTGTCCGATCCGCCGGCCTGCACCACCGGCTTGATGTCCTGCATGTAGGCGTCGAGATCGGGCGACGAGAGCCGCGTCTCGTGGCTCTTCATCCAGTTGGCGTTGCCGCTCAGCGTGTTGATCTCGCCGTTATGCGCGAGCACCCGGAACGGCTGCGCAAGCCGCCAGGTCGGGAAGGTGTTCGTCGAATAGCGCTGATGATAGATCGCGAAGCGGCTGATGAAGCGCGGGTCGCGCAGGTCGGGATAGAACTCCGACAGGCTCTGCGCGAGGAACATGCCCTTGTAGATGATCGATCGGCACGACAGCGAACAGAAGTAGAGCTCGTTCACCTGTCCGGCGATCGCCTGCTTCTCGATGCGTCGCCGGATCACGTACAGGTCGCGCTCGAAATCGGCGTCGCTCGATCCGCGCGCGTTGCGGATCATGATCTGCTCGATCTCGGGGCGCGTCGCGTTCGCCTTCTCGCCGATGCAGGCGACGTCGATCGGCACCTGCCGCCAACCGTAGATCTCATAGCCGAAGGCGAGCACTTCGGACTCGACGATCTGCCGGCAGCGTTCCTGTGCGGACAGGTCTGTTTTCGGCAGGAACACCTGGCCGACGCCGATCATGCCGGGAAGCAGCTTGTGCCCGCCGCGCTCGACCGCATCGGCGAAGAAATCCTGCGGGATCTCGATATGGATGCCCGCGCCGTCGCCCGTCTTCCCGTCGGCGTCGACCGCGCCGCGGTGCCACACGGCTTTCAGCGCGTCGATGCCGGCCTGCACGATGTCGCGCCGGCGGCGGCCGTCGAGAGCCGCGATCAAGCCGACGCCGCAGGCATCGTGCTCCTGCGGGAGGCTGTAGGTGTCCGCGAGACGCGCGGCGTTGGCGTTCCAGGCGGCGACGAAGTCTTCTTCCATCGGCCTCACTCCGCTGCGACCGCGAGCGACGCGGTCTGCTGCATGTACGTGTGCATCGCCGCCGCGGCGTCGCGCCCGTCGCGGATGCCCCACACGACCAGCGACGCGCCGCGCACGATGTCGCCGGCTGCGAACACGCCGGGCAGGCTCGTCATGAAGGTGCGGTGATCGACCTTCAGCGTCCCCCAGCGCGTGACGCCGAGCGACGGCGCGCCGAACGCGTGCGGCAGGTTCTCGGGATCGAAGCCGAGCGCCTTGATGACGAGGTCGGCGGGCAGCGTGAAATGCGCCCCTTCCAGCGGCTCGACGGATTGCCGCCCCGAGGCGTCGGGCAGCCCAAGCCGCATCCGGGCTGCGCGCACGCCGGTCACCGTCTCGTCGCCGAGAAAGGCTTCGGGCGCGGACAGCCAGACGAACTCGACGCCCTCTTCCTCGGCGTTCTTCACCTCACGCATGGAGCCCGGCATGTTCGCGCGGTCGCGGCGATACAGGCACTTCACCGATTTCGCGCCCTGGCGGACGGCGGTGCGCACGCAATCCATGGCGGTGTCGCCGCCGCCGACCACGACGACGTTCTTTCCCGCCGCGTTCAGCGCGCCGGAGTCGAAATCAGGAACGTCGTCGCCGAGGCCTTGCCGGTTGGAGACGGTGAGATAGCTCAGCGCCGGCACGATGTTGCCGAGCCCGACGCCGGGGGCGGAAATGTCGCGCGGCTTGTAGACGCCCGTCGCGATCAGGACGGCCGAGTGGCGGGCGCGCAGTTCGTCCATCGCGGCGTCGCGTCCGATCTCGACGCCGAGGTGGAACTCGATGCCGGCCTCCTCGAGCAGCCGCCAGCGGCGCAGCACGATCTGCTTCTCCAGCTTGAAGCCGGGAATGCCGTAGATCATGAGGCCGCCGACGCGGTCGTAACGGTCGTAGACGTGCACATCGTAGCCAGTGCGTCGCAGCCACTCCGCCGCAGCGAGACCGGCCGGGCCGGCGCCGATGATGCCGACGGACAGGCCGAGCTCCCGCCGCGGCCGGGACGGCCTGACCCAGCCGCGTTCGAAAGCGGTGTCGGTGATGAAGCGCTCGACCGCGCCGATCGTGACGCTCTCGAACCCCTTCTCGATGACGCAATTGCCCTCGCACAGCCGGTCCTGCGGGCAAATGCGGCCACAGATCTCCGGGAAGGTGTTGGTGGCGCTGCTGACCTCGTACGCCTCTTCGAGCCGGCCCTCGGCGGTGAGCTTGAGCCAGTCGGGGATGTTGTTCTGCAGCGGGCAATGCACCTGGCAGAACGGCACGCCGCACTGGCTGCACCGGCTCGATTGCACGCTCGCCGCGGCGGGATCGAAGTCGCGGTAGATTTCGGAGAAGTCCGCGCGCCGCTCGTCCACCGCGCGCTTGTCCGGCGCGTGCTGCGGCACAGCCACGAACTTGAGCATCCGCTCCGCCATTCCCGCTCTCCCGCGCAACCACGCCCGTTCTGCCCATATGGACGGTGTCTGGGTGACACAAGAAGAATATCGCAATTAGGTCACTGCATGTGACCTAATTTCGGGCTATTCGGATCAGACATGCGCCAGCGTCGGGCGGAGACGTGAAATTCAGGTCCGATTTGAGTCTTGTAATTCGGTATAACGATCTCTGGGCCCCCCGCCCGGCCGGAAGCGCGCGAGATACCGCGGCACCACCAGGTCGATCGACGTCGGCGTGATCCCGAGTTCATCGAGGCCGGGCATGCCGGGAGACGTGACGTTGTCGCGCGTCAGCATGAGCAGTTGATCGCGGGTCAGCGGCTTCCCGGGGAGCCGCTCCATGACACTCGCTTGCAGCCGCGCGATATTCATCGGCACCTCGACCATGCGGCGCCGGCGTTCGATCGTCTTGAGGATCCACGCGATCAAATCCCGGAACGTCCAGACTTGCGGGCCGCCGAGTTCGAACAGGCGGTGTTGCACGTCGTCGCGGGTCAGACAGGCCATGATCGCGTCCGCGACGTCGCCGACATAGACCGGCTGGAACCGCGTCCCGCCCGCGATCACCGGCACGACTGGCGAGAAATGGGCCACAGTGGCGAACCGATTGAAGAACCGGTCCTCCATCCCGAACACGATCGACGGTCGCAATATCGCGGCCAGCGGGAACGCATCGCGCACGCCCTGCTCGCCGATCCCCTTGGACTGTCCGTACCCGCTCGGGCCCGCCGGATCGGCGCCGATCGCGGAGATGTGGACCAGCCGCTCCACGCCCGCGGCCGCCGCATCGCGGGCGACAAGGTGGGCGCCTTCGGCGTGGACTGTCATGAAGTCTCCTCCGCGCCGCTCGGCGAGGATTCCGACGAGGTTGACGGCGATCGTCGCGTCCCTGACCGCTCGCGTGATCGTCGCCGGTTCGTGGAACGAGGTGTAGAGCGGCACGATCTGTCCGACCGCCCCCATCGGCCGCAGGAACTGCGCGCCGTCGGGACGGCGCACCGCCACCCGGACGACGTATCCGGCGTCGGCGAGGCGCTTGACCACGTACCGTCCGAGGAAGCCCGAGCCGCCGAACACCGTTGCCACGCGCCGCGTCGCCATCGCCCGCTCCTGTCGATCAGAGGCGCCCTGGATAGGTTGCACCGCGCTCCGCCTCAAGTCGCCGCCGGTGTTGACGCAACAACCCCCGAGGTCTACATGCGCCGACCACCCGACTGGCCCCCGGATGCCCAGGTGGCGGAATTGGTAGACGCGCAGGTTTCAGGTACCTGTGGCCGCAAGGTCGTGGAAGTTCGAGTCTTCTCCTGGGCACCATGAAATGGCAGACGTCACCACGCAGTTCTCCCCCAGCGGGACGATCCACCTCCACCGCTACGACCTGCCCGAGGGCTTCTCGCTCGGCCCGGTGATCGCGGTCGACACGGAGACGATGGGCCTCGACCCGCGCCGCGACCGGCTCTGCCTGGTGCAGCTCTCGGGGGGCGACGGGCATGCGCATCTCGTGCAGCTCGTGCCGGAATCGCTCGGGGGCCGTGGGACGGACTGCCCCAATCTCAAGCGGCTGCTGGCCGACGCGGGGACCATGAAGCTGATGCATTTCGCCCGGTTCGACGTCGCGATGCTGCAACATGCGCTCGGCATCCCGGTCGCGCCGGTGCGATGCACCAAGATCGCGGCCAAGCTCGTGCGCACCTTCACGGACCGTCACGGGCTGAAGGATCTCTGCCGCGAACTGCTCGGCGTCGAGCTCTCCAAGCAGCAGCAGACCTCGGACTGGGGCGCGGTCGAGTTGTCCTCCGAACAGCTCGCATATGCAGCATCCGACGTGCTCTACCTGCACGCGCTCTGGGCCAAGCTCGAGGCGCTGCTGGTGCGCGAGCGTCGGCTTGCGCTGGCCGAGGCTTGCTTTGCCTTCCTCCCCGCGCGCGGGGACCTCGACGTTCTTGGCTGGGCGGACCCTGACATCTTCGCTCACTGACGCGACTCTGGGAGCATCTGCAAACTTAATTAAGCATCGGTCTGTTGACGGGAGCGGCGGCGCGCTCGTACGCAACGGTGATGGGGCAATCGCACAGCGTGACCGCGGCGACGGGTTTTTCTTCGGCTGACGATAGCGAGGCGGACCTCCGAACGGCTCGATCGGTCCTCGAGACCGAGGCCGCCGGTCTGCGCGCCCTGGCGGCATCGCTGGGGAGGCCATTCGCCGCCGCCGTCGTGCTGCTGTCCGGCATCTCCGGCCGCGTCGTGGTATCGGGCATCGGCAAGTCCGGCCATGTCGCCCGCAAGATCGCGGCGACGCTCGCCTCGACCGGCACGCCCGCCCTTTTCGTGCACCCGGCGGAGGCATCGCACGGCGATCTCGGCATGGTGCTCGCGGGCGATGCCGTGCTGGCGCTCTCGAATTCCGGGGAGACGGCGGAACTGGCCGACCTGATCGCGCATAGCCGCCGCTTCGGCTTGCCGGTCATCGCGGTCACCAGCCGGCCCGACAGCACGCTCGCCCGTGCCGCCAGCGTGGCCCTGTTCCTGCCGGCCGCACGGGAGGCCTGCCCGATGGGTCTCGCGCCGACCACCAGCACGACGATGCAGATCGCGCTCGGCGACGCGCTCGCGGTCGCCCTGCTGACGCGACGCGGCTTCAGCCCGGCCGAGTTCCACCGGTTCCACCCGGGCGGACGGCTCGGCGCGAAGCTCCGGCGCGTGCGCGAGCTGATGCATAGCGGCGACGCGATGCCGCTCGCCGCACCGGACACTCCGATGCACGCGGCCTTGCTGACCATGACGGAGAAGCGGTTCGGCTGCCTCGGCGCTGTCGAGCTCGGGCGGCTCGTCGGCATCCTGACCGACGGCGACCTCCGGCGTGCCATGGGCCCCGACCTGTTGACCCGGACGGTGGGCGACATCATGACGCCGCGGCCCCGGACGATCGGTCCCGACGCCCTGGCCGCCGAGGCCTTGCACGAGATGACCGCGCGCGCCCGCCCGATCACGACGCTCTTCGTCGTTGACAACCGTGATAAACCGCTCGGCATCCTCCACGTGCACGATCTGCTGCGGTCGGGGGTTGCATGAGCGTCGCGCCGATGTCGTCGCACCTGAACGTGCCGGCCCGGCCGGCCGCGCGCGCGAACCGGACGATGGGTGCGAAGACCCGGGGCGCACCGAGCCCGGGCCGTATCGCTCGCCGGCGCTGGTTCGTCGCGATCGCGAAGGTCTTGCTGCCCATGCTTGCGCTGGCGCTGCTCGCCACCATCGCGCTCTGGCAGGACCTGACGAACAATTCGGCACGCGCACGCTTCTCCTACCGTCGGGGCGGGCTAGATGGGGCAGTCGGGCTGATCCTGGAGCCGCGGTACCATGGCGTCGACGAGCGTAACCGGCCCTACACGGTGACCGCCGCGAGCGGGCGTCAGAACGGGCCGGAGCGGTTCGATCTCGTCGAGCCGAAGGCGGACGTGACGCTCGAGAACGGCACCTGGATGATGGTGCAGTCGCGCAAGGGCGTGTTCATCCAACACAGCAACCAACTCGACATGTCGGGCGATGTGACCGTCTACCGCGACGACGGCACCACGATGCAGACCGCCGCCGCGACGGTCGATCTGAAGGCCGGCGCCGCAACGAGCGCGGAGATGGTGCATGTCGAAGGGCCGTTCGGCACGCTCGACGCCCAGGGCTTTGCGGCGTTGGACCGGAGCAGCGTCATGCAGTTCAGCGGCCCCGGCCGTCTCGTGCTGAACGGCTCGAAGCGATGATCCCGCGCGGCATGTTCTTTGGCGCGGCCGCGCTGCTCGCGGTACCCGCTGCGGCGCGGGCGCAGGCCATCGACCTCTCCTCGGGCGGGCCGGTGGACGTCACCGCGGTCGGCGGCTTCGAGTGGCACCAGGACAAGCAGGAGGTGATCGCAACCGGCGATGCGCGCGCGACGCGGGGCGACGTGACGATCCTGGCCGACCGCCTCATCGCCTTCTATCGCAAGAAGGCGGCCGCACCCGGGCAAGCCTCTACGCCGGCGCCCGCGCCGCCGCCATCCGCGGCCCCGCAGTCCGGAGTCGGCGGCCTGGGCGAGGCGGACACCGGGGACAGCGAGGTGTACCGGCTGCAAGCGGAGGGCCACGTCCAGATTTTCACGCCCACGGACCACGCGACCGGCGAGCGGGCGATCTACGATATCGACCAGGCGGTATTGGTCATGACCGGCAAAGACCTGAAGATCACGACGCCGCAGCAGGTGATGACCGCCCGCGACACGATGGAGTACTGGTCGCAGAAGCACATGGCCGTGGCGCGCGGCGATGCGGTGATCGTGACCAGCGACGCGCGGCGCATCTCGGCCGATACCCTGGTCGGCTACACGGAGGATCCCAATGCCACGCCGGGGCAACATGTGACCGAGGTCGCGACCAGTTCTCCGGCCGCCACCGGCAAGTCGCCCGCCGATCCGATCGGAACGTCCGGGAAGCTCAAGCTTGTCGAGGCGTTTGGGAACGTCGAGGTCCGCACCATCCAGGACACGGTCCGCGGCGACCGCGGGATCTACGTGCCCGATACCGGTATCGCGCGGCTCGTCGGGCACGTCCGCATCACCCACGGCCAGAACCAGGTCAATGGCCCGGCGGCCGACGTCAACATGAAGAGCGGGATCGCCCATCTGTTGTCCGGCCCGACCGAGCGTGTGACCGGCCTCATCATCCCCAACGATCCATCGCTGCAAGGGGCGGGGCAGGGGCCGGCTCCCGCGCAGGGCAAGAAGCCGCCAGGGCCTCCCCGATGAGCAAGCTCCGCGTCGTCACCGGCGGCCAACGCAACGCGGCCGCACCCGCCGGGTCGGGTCTGTCAGCCCAGGGCGTCGGCAAGGTCTATAAGAAACGCCCGGTGGTGCGGAACGTCTCCGTGTCGGTGCGCCGCGGCGAGGCGGTCGGGCTGCTCGGGCCGAACGGCGCCGGCAAGACGACAACTTTCTACATGATCGTCGGCCTCGTGCGTCCGGACACGGGCAGCATCAGCCTCGACGGGCACGAGATCACGTCGTTGCCGATGTATCGCCGCGCGCGCCTCGGGATCGGCTACCTGCCCCAGGAGGCGAGCGTCTTCCGCGGCCTCAATGTCGAGCAGAATGTCATGGCAGCGCTCGAAGTCGTCGAGTCGGACAAGGACCGCCGCGACCAGATGTGCGACGAACTGCTCGCCGAGTTCGGCATCGCGCATCTCCGCCGCACGCCCGCGCTCGCCCTTTCCGGTGGCGAGCGCCGGCGCTGCGAGATCGCCCGCGCCCTCGCGACCCAGCCGGCCTATATCCTGCTCGACGAGCCGCTCGCCGGCATCGACCCAATCGCGGTCGGTGAGATCCGCGACCTCGTCTCGCACCTGAAGGACCGCGAGATCGGCGTTCTGATTACCGATCACAACGTGCGGGAAACGCTCGAAATCATCGACCGCGCCTACATCATGCACGACGGGCAGGTGCTGATG
>DATAPS010000514.1:0-8920 GCA_036265085.1 Acetobacteraceae bacterium
ACGAGGCGGTCGGCGAGGCCGGAGGGCTGCGGGGCGGCTTGCGGGTGCATTCGCGGCAAGGATGCACGTGCCGATGGGATGGGGCGATTCCGGAATTGTACGGATGCCCTCGCCGCGGCCGACCGGGTCGAGCAGGACGATCGTCGCCGCAGCGTCCCTGACTCGCGAGCAGGCCGACCTTGACGAGCATCAAGTACCCAGAGTCGGGATTCAGCTTCTCTGCCCGGCGCACGAATTCTTCCGCTCTGCGGACCATTGCCGGGGCGTTCGGATGATGGTGTCGAGCAACGCTTCAGCCGCCCCCGCGTGAGCGAGGACGGAGGCCGGGTCGAGTTGCGCGGCGTGCTCGAAAAGCGAGATGACTTCCGCGCGGTTCTGCGGATTCGGCGCGAGAACCTGCTGGTTGCAGTAGCCTCGCAGCATAAATATAATATCGATGAACTCGGAATTGGCCGGGTGCTCTCGCGCGCTGCGTGCGTTTTCGGCCTCGATGAGCCGGTACCGCACGGTTGTCATGATTGTCCGAGCGACGTCGTCGATCGCGTCCGGGCTCACGTCGAACCGCTCGGCCCAGAGATGCTCGTTGGTTTCGACGGACACGAGCTCCACACTGATCCGAAGCACGCAGTCGATTGCCCTGACGCTACCTTGGAAGACGTAGTAGACATCGAGTTCCTGGCCGATCCGCTTCGCATCGACGGACCGCCCTTTGTACGTGATCAACGGGACACAACGTAACGTTGGATCGAACGAGGCGCATGGCGCTGCGCTTATGCGCCCTACGCTTGCTGCGCTTGCTGATCGATCACGGTGAACGGCGCAGGTGCGGTCAGCGTCGGGGAAGCAATGCGCGTCCGCATCATCGAGCAAGCTTCGAGCGCGCATTACGCGGCGAACGGGAGGCACGAGCGTCGGGCTTCTCGGGCAGGGTCGCGACGTAGTCGAGACCGGCACTGACCCACTCGTGAAATCCGACGTCGTCCAGCGCGTCCGACGCGACGACGATGTAGCCTTTGGGGCATCGCTCGCCGATCCGTAGCGGCCCGACATGCGGACGAGCCAGTGCGTCGGCGTAGCGTTCGGGGCCGACGCGGACCATCAGGCGGTCATCCCGGATGCCGCAGCACATATGCCCGCGCACCATCACGCAGACGCCGCCCATCATCTTGCGCTCGACGAATCCCGGGCTGTCCGCGAGAGATCGGCGCAGGCGTTGCAGGAGCGCATCGTTCACCACCGCGATGCGCGTCCGCGGCGTATCCTGCCGTGCCTACCTCCCCCCATCCACCTGCAGAATCTGCCCATTCACAAATCCCGCCATATCCGACGCGAAGAACACCACCGCCTTCGCAATGTCCTCCGACGCGCCGAGCCGTTTCAGCGCGATCCGCTCGACCAGTGCCTTCTGCCCCTCCGACCCGTAGCTCTCCCACTGCTTCTCGGTCGACGGGTTCGAGCGGATGAAGCCCGGCGCCACGCTGTTCACCGTGATGTTGAACGGCCCCATTTCGTGCGCGAGCTGGCGCGTCAGCCCGATCACCGCGTGCTTGGCGCTGCAATAGGCCTGAATGCCCGTCAGCGATGCCTGCAGTCCGGCGCCCGAGCTGATGTTGACGATCCGCCCCTCGCCCGCCCGCTTCATTCCCGGCGCCGCCGCGCGCGACAGCACCATCGCGGCGCCGACGTTGATCGCGAAGATGCGGTCCCAGTCTTCGTCCGGCACCTCCTCGAGCGGCACCGGCACCTGCCCCGCCACGCCACCCGCGTTGTTGACGAGGCAGTAGATCGGCCCGGACGACGCCTCGACGCCCGCGATCCATTCGGCCCCGGCGCGGCGGTCGGTGAGGTCGACGACGGCGGTGCGGATGTCGTGGCCGGCGGCGGTCTCCTTCAGGTTCGCGGCCGAGATGTCGCAGCAGTGAACCTGCGCGCCGAGATCGGCGAACATCCGCGCGATCGTCCGACCGAACCCATGACCCGCGCCACTGACGGCGACGACACGCCGGTCGAAACGGATATTCATTGCGGCAGAAGCTCCAGGAGATTGTCGTCGGTCATCGGGCGCACGCCGCCCTCGACCTCGTGGATCATGTCGACGAGCTTGCGCGTCGTCGGGGTGGCGATGCCGTGCCTGGCGCCGACCTCCGCGATCGGCGCGATCTGCACGTCGACCTCGGTGCGGCGCTTGCGCACCGCGAGGTCGCGCCACACGCCGGAATGCGTCTTGGCACTCGGGCGGTTGAATTCCACCATCGCATCGACGCAGGCGCGGGCGGCGCTTTCGGGCGCATTCGGCATGAAGGCCGCCGGATCGAAGCCGTTGAAGCCCTTCGGCTCCACCCTCTCCGCCAGCGCCACCTCCACCGCCTCCCGGCCCAGCGCGCGCCAGACCGGCAGAAGCTCCGGGCGGGCGAGGCAGTCGGCGATCCCCTTCTGCCCCAGCGCCTGCGCGAACAGCATCGCGCCGTAGCCGAGCTTGCCCCAGAGATAGCCCCAGATCGCGTCCGTCACGATCGCGTTCGGCTCGAAGTCCTGCATCAGCGCGTGCAGCGCGTGCAGGCGGTCGGTCATCCGCCCGGTGACTTCGCCGAGCACCACCGCGCCGCGGCTGCCGAACATGATCTCGCCGGGTGCGATCCAGTCGGCGCTGAAATTGACGAAGGCGCCCATCGTGCGGTCGCGGCCCACGACCGACATGATGATGTTCTCGCAGAGGCCGTTCTGCAGAGACAGCACGTAGCCGTCCTGCGCCAGATGCGGGGTGATCGCGCGCACGGCGTCGCGCGTGTGATGCGCCTTCACCGCGAGGAATACGCGGCTGTAGACGCCCTTCACCTGATCGGGGGTAACCGCCGGCGCGCGGACGGTGAACTGGTCGACCGGCCCGGTGATCCGCAGCCCCTCTCCGCGGATGGCGGCGACGTGCTCCGGCACCACGTCGACGAAGGTGATGTCGTGGCCGGCGCGCTTGAGCCACGCGCCGACGGAGCCGCCGATCGCGCCGGCGCCCCAGACGAGGATCGCGTCGCTCACCACGCCTCCAGCAGAGCACGGGTTTCCGCGACCGCGACGTCCCAGATCGCCTGCATGTCGCTATCGGCGCGCTGGCTGAGGCCGCCGTAGCTGCCGTCCTCCAGCATGTTGCGCGTCTCGAACGGCGGCAGCGTCTTGAGGCGGTCCAGATCGACCGTGTCCTTGCGCTCGTTGCCCGGCGTCGTGGGCAGCCGGGTCCAGGGAAAATTCTCCATCCACCCGGCATGGCCCACAACCGCATCGGTGTTCATCACCTGCGCCCAGGTCTTCGGCGCGCGCCACCAGTCGTGGAAACGGACGCGGCAGTCCGGGTTGTCCATCACCCACTCCTGCGCGAGCGCACCGGCCGGGGCGTTGCCGCCATGGCCGTTGACGATGGTGATCCGCCGGAACCCGGACCGCTTGAGGCTGTCGAGCACGTCGCGCACGATCGCGCAGAGTGTGGCCACCCGTAGCGTGATGCTGCCGGGGAAGGCCTGGAAATACGGCGCGATGCCGTAAGGGACGGCGGGAAAGACCGGGATGCCGAGCGGCTCGGCGGCGTCCACCGCGACTCGCTCGGCGAGTATCGCATCCGTCATGAGCGAGAGGCCGGCATGCTGCTCGGTGCTGCCGATCGGGAGGATCGCGCGGTCGTCCTGCCGCACGTAGTCGTCGATCATCCGCCAGTCCATTGCCGCAACCCGCATCACGCCCTCCCGAAAGGAGGCGTCACGCTGGCCTCAGATCACGCGACGGTCAACACGGCGGGTGCGCGCCCGCAGACCGAATCTATCGCGCGTAGACGAGGAGTGTCTGGCAGTTGGTCCGGCCCGAGAGCAGGCAGTCCTCGAGATGGGATTTGTGCTGGAGTTCCTTGACCAGGAACAGCCCGACGACGACGAGGAGAAGCGCCACCGCTAGGCCGGCGAGGCTGGTGGTCTGCCGATTCGGTCCGTCCGGATCGTTCGTGGTCGTGAAGTCGAAACGGTGGGTCCTGAACATCGCCCGCGCCTCGCGGTTATCCCGCCAACTGCCGATCTACGGTTTCGTTTTGTTGCTGGCGTTCGGATGTAATCCCAATTGGTG
This sequence comes from Acetobacteraceae bacterium, assembly GCA_036265085.1. Lineage (GTDB taxonomy): Bacteria > Pseudomonadota > Alphaproteobacteria > Acetobacterales > Acetobacteraceae > DATAPS01. Next base: position 4,102 of record DATAPS010000514.1, read on the forward strand.
TGCCGACCGCAAGTTGTATAGCCATGTGCTGCACGCAAATCGCGCGTGATTGATCCCGTCCTGTCGGTGAACCGCTGGTTACGAATCGTCAATGCGCGAATCCGTCCGGATGGCAGTTTGCGCGTTCGGGTGACATGCTGCCATCATGAGCCGCGCCGCCCGCGCCCATCTTGCCGCCGTCGATCCCGCCATGGGCGGCCTGATCGAACGGGCCGGCCCGTGCCGGATCAACGTGCAGCGAATCGAGCCGTACGAAAGCCTCGTGCGCGCGATCGCGCACCAGCAGCTGCACGGCAACGCCGCGCGCGCAATCATGGGGCGATTCGTCGCCCTCTATCCCGACGTTCCCTTCCCCACGCCGGAGCTCGTGCTCGCGACCGACGCGGCGGTGCTGCGCGGGACCGGCCTGTCGGGCGCCAAGATCGCCACCATCCGCGGGATCGCGGCGGCGGCGCTGGACGGCACGATCCCTACGCGCGCCCGCGCCGCCCGCATCTCGGACGCGGCGCTGATCGAGCGGCTGACCGGTCTGCGCGGCGTCGGGCGCTGGACGGTCGAAATGCTGCTGATGTTCTGCCTCGGCCGTCGCGACATTCTGCCCGTCGATGATTTCGGGGTGCGCGAGGGCTATCGGCGCCTGCATGGCCTGGAGGCACAGCCGCGCCCGCGTGAGCTCGCCTCCATCGGCGAGGTCTGGTCGCCGTACCGCAGCGCCGCCGCGTGGTATCTCTGGCGCGCGGCCGAGGCGGGCAAGAACGTCAAGCAGCCAACATGATTTCACCGCAGTATAACAGAATCCCCCTCGCGCGAGCCGCCGCGTCCCGTAGCTTGTCCGCCCGTCCAAGGAGGCCCCAATGAAGCGCATGCCCCGCCTCGCCATCCTCGCCGCGACCACGATGCTGGCCGGACTGCCGCTCGCCGCGCGGGCGCAGAGCGTGACCCCGCAACCCGATCCTTCGCCGACGATCAGCCGCTACGTGGTCGATCCGACGACCGGGCCGGCGCTGCCGCGGGACGCGCTGATCCAGCGGCTGCGGGACCGCATCAAATACGTGTTCGTGATCTTCAACGAGAACCACTCGTTCGACAACGAATTCGGCACTTTCCCCGGCGCGAACGGCATCTACTCGGACGGCCGCGCCCCGCGCGACGCCGCGCATACGCCGGGCTTCCAGCAGCGCTATAGCGATACGTCCGGCACGCAGGTGACGGTCACCCCGTTCCGCATCGGCCCGCAGCAGAATTCGACCTTCGTCGACAGCGTCGACCACAGCCACACCGGCCTCGCCAAGAAGATCGACGTGAAGAACAACGTCGCGCAGATGGATGGCTTCGCGGCCGACGAATACGAGCGGTTCGCGAGCAAGGGCGGACCGGCCAACGCCGCGATGGGCACGCAGTACGCTCGGCTGGTGATGAGCTATCTCGACTGTGACACGATCCCGTTCACGTGGGCCTGGGCGAGCCGCTTCACGCTGTTCGACAACATCTTCGCTACCGAAGACACGCCATCCACCCCGAACGCGATCGCGATGATCGCGGGCCAGTCCGGCGAGACGCAGTGGGTCAAGCACAGCGCCGACGGGCAGGACTTCTCGGCGCTCAACAACACCGGCAAGCTGCAAGGCGTGCCGGTCGTCAACGATCCGCAGCCGTTCTACGGCTCGCAGTTCGACGTCAACACGATCGATCGGGAGCCCCGCGGTTCCTGGCTCGAGTCGTACGCGAACACCAACGTCTCGAAAGTGCTGACCTTCGCAACGCTGCCGCTGACGTTCCAGGGCTCCGGCGTCACCGCCGCGATGCGCCGCGACCGCACGCCCGCTGTCGATCTGCCCGACATCCAGCAGGACATCCCGTTCATTCAGTCGCGTGGCGGCCATCCTGTGAATTGGCGATGGTACGAGGAAGGCTACAACCATGAGCCGAACGACGCGCCGAACCAGGCGAGCCATTTCGGCTACGTCAGCCACCACAACGGCGCGCAGTATTTTGGCTACATTGCCAACAACCCGGCGCTGCAAGCCAATCTCGGCGGCCTCGGCGACTTCTTCACCGACATGGCCCAGAACCAGCTCGGCCAGGGCGGCGTGTTCTATATCCGCGGCGGATTCATGAACATCGTGAACCAGAACCCGCCGATCCAGAACCCCAATTTCCCCGCCCAGCTCACCGCGGCCGATCGCGCCACCATCGCCCTGACCAAGCGCGGCGACGACGACCACCCCAGCTACAGTGACCGCCAGCTCAGCGAGAACATGATGGCGGCGGTCGTGAACTCGGTCGCGCGCAATGCAGATTTGTGGCGGCAGAGCATGATCGTCATCACGTACGACGAGTCCGACGGCTTCTACGATCACGTGCCGCCACGCATCCTCTCCTACGGGCCGGACGGGTTGCCGCTCGCACGCGGCATCCGCATTCCGATGCTGGTGATCTCGCCCTATGCGCGCGCGCACGTCGTCTCGCACGCGGAAGGCGACCACAACGCGGTGATCGAGACGATCAACGCGATCTTCGACCTGCCGCCGCTGGCGAGTCTCCCCGACGAGAAGCAGGCGCTGCTGGCCGGCGAGGATCCGAAGTTCAACGGCCCGAACGGCTTCGTGCAGCACAATCTCGGACCGCGGGACATCAACACGGCTACGACCGACGACCTGCTGTCCGCATTCGAGCCCGGCCGACTGGACGGCTCGGTCCCGCCCATTCCCGGCAACTACGCGATCATTGCCGACAGCGCGATGCAGACGCTGCCGCATTTCAACGGGAAGGGCTGTGCGGCGATCGGGATGACACCGGAGGATCAGCGCCAGCACATCCAGACGGCGATCCCGGCCGGCTTCAACACGCTCCCCTCGACGTTGCCGCAATACAATGGGTCGCGCTGAGCGCCGGCTCGCCGCGGGTCTCGTCGTCGCGGCGACCGTCGGCCTCGCGGCATCGCAAAGTCGTGCGGCGGCCGGCATCGTCGACCGGATCCGTGCGGAGGGCGTCGTTCACTGCGGCGCCGTCGAGCGGCCGGGAATCGCCGAGGAGCTGCCCAACGAAAACATTGGCGGCATCGCCCTTGACGTCTGCCGAGCGCTTGCGGTCGCAGTGCTCGGGCCGGAGGGCAAGGTCTCGTTCAGCCTCTACGACGCGCCAAAGACCTTCGACGCCGTCCGCTCCGGCGAGGATGAAATCGCGTTTCTGACCGGCGGAGAGATCGCGAGCGCGGACCTCGGCGCCGCGGTCGTCCCCGGCCCGACGGTCGCGGTCACCGAAGTCGGCGTGATGGTGCACGATCCCGCGCCGATTCACGGCATCGCCGAGCTCGGCGGCCGTCGGGTGTGCGTGATGACCGGCTCACGTGCGCAACCGGCGTTCGAGAGCGCGATGGCGCGCCTGCACCTCAGCCCGCTGCGGCTTGCGTTCGAGGAGGACGTCGAGCTGCTCGACGCCTACAATTCCGGCGCCTGCGAGGCGGCGGTGGGCGAGGTCACCTACCTCGCCGACATGCGCCGCAACACCGGGATCAACAAAGAGCCGAGCCGCCTGCTTCCCGAGGCGCTCGCTTCCGACCCGATCATCGCCGTGACGCCGCAAGCAGACGGCCCCTGGGCCGCTTCGGTACGCTGGGTGTTCGACGCAATGCTGCTCGCCGACGCGCCGGCCGATGCGTGGCGCGCCAGCGGCGCCGATGCCCTGCCCGCGCGCACGCCTCCCGGTCTCCGTCCGAACTGGCGGGACGACGTGATCGCGACGGTCGGAAGCTACGGTGCGGTCGTGCACCGCGACTTCACCGTCAATCTCGGGCTGCCACCCGGCCCGAACGCGCTCTGGCCCGCCGGCGCGCTCCTGCCGCCCGCCCTGCGCTAAGCGGCCGCCGCCTCGACGACCGCGGCGAACCCGTCCGGATCGTCGGCGTGGACCCAGTGTCCGGCGCCCTTGAGGGTGACGAAGCGTGCCGCCGGGAACAGCGCCCGTATCGCCGGGCGATGCTCCGGCTTGACGTAGTCCGAACGTGCGCCCGCGACGAATGTCGTGGGTCCGCGATAGACCGCATCCGGCGGCGCCTCCCAGCCCTCGATCACCGGCATCGCCGCGCCGATCTCGCGCAGGCCGATCCGCCAGGCGGGGGTGTCTCCCAGCGTCAGGTTCTGAAGCAGGAACGCGCGGACCCGCGGATCCGGAACTGCACCGGCGAGCGCCGCGTCGGCCGCCGCGCGCGTAAGCCCAGGCCGCAGATCCACTGCCGCCATCGCCGCGATATAGTCCGTGAACGCCGGCGGATAGCGGGCCGGCGCGATATCCGCGACGACCAGGCGCGACACCGCGCCGGGCGCCTCGAGGGCCGCGGCCATCGCCACCTTGCCGCCCATCGAATGCCCGACGACCGCCGCCGGCAGCGCCGCCTTTGCGCGCAGCGTCTCCAGCACGTCTTCCGCCATCGCCGCGTAGTCCATCGATGCGGCGTGCGCGCTGTCGCCGTGGTTGCGCAGGTCGATCGCGATCACCCGGAACCGGGTCCGCAGCCGCCTCTGGATGGCCCCGAAATTGCCCGCGCGCCCGAACAGCCCGTGCAGCAGCGCCAGCGGCGGCCCCTCCCCCGACTCGATGGTGTTCAGGATCATCGCCGTCGCGACGGCCAGGCCGCCAATCCAACGCCGCCGAGAATCAACGCCGAGCCGGCGATCAGATCCGGTGTCACCGGCTCGCCGAGGAACAGCGTCGACAGCAGCAGGCCGGTGGCGGGCGTGGCCAGGAATCCGACCGACGACACCATAGCGGGGAGCGACCGAGCGGCAAGCATGACGCACAGCGAGCCGAAGGGTGCGGC
>DATAPS010000515.1:0-9208 GCA_036265085.1 Acetobacteraceae bacterium
GGCTTCTTCGGCGTACCCCCCTTTGTCGGCGCGCCGTACTCGTACTACCCATATCCGTACTACCCGTACTCCTATTACCCGTACCCCTATTACCCGCCTCCGTACTACGGGGCGCCTCCCTGATCACCGGGGGCTGGTAGCCGCAGGCTATCCGAAGATTGAGCTGTGAAGACCGCGGTCCGGTCCCGTTCTGATGAGCAAAGTCGTTCCACGAGCAAAGCGATGCTATCGGTTCGCGACGGCCGTTGAAACTCGGGGTCACCCGGCGAATGACAACACAATTGAGTTTGCAGCCACATGCAGAGGGATGGAACGCCAATGTTCATGAGCGACTCGGTCCTGGCGCCATGGGCCCCGCGAGTGCTGAGCGTGCTCCGTATCGTGGTGGCGCTGCTTTTCCTACAGCACGGACTGACCAAGTTCTTCGGTTTTCCGGGATCGGCACCGGCGTCCATGCCATTCTTTCCCGAGATCTCCGGCGGCCTGATCGAGACGATCGGGAGCATCCTGCTGCTCATTGGCCTGTTTACGCGACCGGCTGCTTTCATCATGTCGGGCGAGATGGCGATCGGCTACTGGTATGCTCACTTCCCGCGCAATCCGTTCCCGTATAACAACGGCGGCGATCTCGCCATCTTGTTCTGCTTCGTATTCCTCTACATCTTCTTCGCGGGCCCCGGCCCATGGAGCGTGGATGCCGCGCGCGATATCGAATCCCGCCGGCCGGCGCCCGCCTGATTTCGACGGTGGCGTTGACGTTCAGAGACCGGTCATCCGCTCCAGCGCCTCGGGGTAGCGCGCCCCCTGTACGGTGATCTCGGACGCGGCGCTCGCGATCTCGCGAAGGTCGTCTGGCGTGAGTGCGACGGCCGCCCCGCCGATGTTCTCCTCCAGGCGGTCCAGCTTCTTGGTGCCGGGGATGGGGACGATCCATGGCTTCTGCGCGAGCAGCCAGGCGAGCGCGACCCGGGCAGGCGTCGCCTGCTTCCGCGTCGCGATCCGGTGGAGCAAGTCGACAAGGGCTTGGTTGGCGCGCCTCGCCTCCGGCGTGAAGCGGGGAATGCTGTTGCGGATGTCGACGCCGGTGAATTCCGTGTCCTCGTCGATTTTGCCGGTGAGGAACCCCTTGCCCAGCGGACTGTAGGGAACAAAGCCGATGCCCAACGCCTCGACCGTCGGCAGCACCTCCGCTTCAGGACGCCGCCACCAGAGCGAGTATTCGCTCTGCACCGCGGTGACGGGTTGCACGGCATGGGCGCGGCGGATCGTCTGCGCGCCGGCCTCCGAAAGCCCGAAATGCTTGACCTTTCCTGCGCGGATCAGGTCCGCCACGGCGCCCGCCACGTCTTCGATCGGCACGTTCGGGTCGACGCGGTGCTGATAGTAGAGATCGATGACATTCGTCTTGAGCCGCTTGAGCGAGCCCTCGACGACCTGCTTGATGTGCTCCGGCCGGCTGTCCAAGCCGCGCGGCTTGCCAGTGCCCGGATCGATGTCGTGGCCGAACTTGGTGGCGATCACGACCTGGTCCCGCATCGGCGCCAAGGCTTCGCCGACGACTTCCTCGTTCTTGTAGGGACCGTAGACTTCGGCGGTGTCGAAAAACGTCACGCCGCGCTCGAACGCCGTGCGGATCAGCGCGATGGCGTCCTGCGTGCCGAGAGCGGGCCCGTAGCCGGCGTTCAGCCCCATGCAGCCGAGGCCGATCGCCGAAACTTCGAGGCCGGTGCTGCCGAGTTTGCGCTTCTGCATGTCCTGTTTCCTCTCGATCGGAACGAATCGCGATGGTCAGCGTTGGTGACGCTCAGCGCCGGTACTGCGTGTCGCTGACCTGCTCCATCCACTCCACGGGCGAGCCGTTCAGCTTCTCCTGGATGGCGATGTGGCTCATGCCCGTGGTCGGCGTGGCGCCGTGCCAGTGCTTCTCGCCCGGCGCGAACCAGACCACGTCGCCGGGCCGGATCTCCGCGACCGGGCCGCCCTCGCGCTGCGCCCAGCCGAGGCCGGCTGTCACGATCAGGGTCTGGCCGAGCGGGTGCGTGTGCCAGGCGGTGCGGGCGCCGGGCTCGAAGGTGACGAGGGCGCCCGCGACCCGGGCGGGGTCGGGCGGGCTGAACAGCGGATCGATGCGGACCGCGCCGGTGAACCATTCCGCCGATCCCTTCGCGGAGGGCTGCGAGCCCGCTGGCCTGATCTCCATCATTCGCCTCCATCCGCTTGCGGTCTCTCGCGCCACGATTTGGAGAGGGGGGTTTCCAAGGATTAGACGCCGGCATCCGAATAGACCTAGAAGCTGGCCTTCTGAATGCGCCGCACGGACCTCAACGACATCGTCGCCTTCCTTGCCGTGGCGCGGGAGCGGAGTTTTACGCGCGCGGCCGCGCAGCTCGGGGTTTCGCAGTCGGCGCTGAGCCAGACGCTGCGTGGGCTGGAGGCGCGGCTTGGCCTGCGGCTGCTGACCCGCACCACACGCAGCGTCGCACCGACCGAGGCGGGCGAGCGCCTGCTCCGCGCTGCGGGGCCGCGGCTGGCCGAGATCGACGCGGAACTGGCCGCGCTCAGCGCACTTCGCGACACGCCCTCCGGCACGGTCCGGATCACCGCACACGATCACGCCGTGCGGACAGTCCTCTGGCCGGCGCTGGAGAGGCTCCTGCCGGGCTACCCCGATGTCAAAGTGGAGATCGTCATCGACTACGGGCTGACGGACATCGTGGCGGAGCGCTACGACGCCGGCATTCGCTCCGGCGAGATGGTTGCGAAGGACATGATCGCCGTGCGCATCGGGCCGGACATGCGCATGGCGGTCGTTGGCGCGCCCTCCTACTTCGCGGCGCGGCCGAGGCCGAAGACGCCGCAGGACCTGACCGCTCACGCCTGCATCAACCTGCGCCTGGCGACCCATGGCGGCCTCTACGCCTGGGAGTTCGGAAAGGGAGGGCGGGAGCTGCGGGTGCGGGTCGAGGGTCAGCTCGTGTTCAACGGATCCGCCCCGATGCTCGACGCGGCGCTGGCGGGATTTGGTCTGGCGTATCTGCCGGAGGACGACGTGCAGACGCAGCTAGCCGATGGGCGGCTGATCCGGGTGCTTGCCGATTGGTGTCCGCCCTACCCGGGCTACCACCTTTATTTCCCCAGCCGCCGCCAGCCCACGCCGGCCTTCGCGCTGCTGGTCCATGCGCTGCGCTACCGGGGATGAAGGCGGGCATCGGCCGCTGACCCTTCCCTGTCAGACGATCTGCGGCGGCTGTGGCGTGTCGGGCGGCGTGCCGGGGACCGGCGCGGGCGGCAGCTCGATCGGCGGCGGCGGGATTTCCGGGCCGGTCGGCGGCGGCATGTCGTCGGGCACCTCGCGGCGGCCGGGCTGCGGCGGAATTTCGATGGGCTGGTTGTTCATGTCAGCGGAACGCGGGCCGCCCGCCGCTGTTTCCGGCCTCATTCGTTGACGATCGTTCCGCCGTTCGGGTGCAGGACCTGTCCGCTCATGTAGCTGGCGTCGGCTGAGGCGAGGAAGATGTAGCAGGGCGCGACCTCGTCGGGCTGGCCGGGGCGTTCCATCGGGGCGTGCTTGCCGTGCTCGGCGACCTTCTCGGCGGGGTAGCTGGCGGGAATCAGCGGTGTCCAGATCGGGCCGGGGGCGACGGCGTTGACGCGGATGTTCCGGTCGAGCAACGCCTTTGCGAGCGAGCGGGTGAAGGCGACGATCGCGCCCTTCGTGCTGGCGTAGTCGATCAGCGCGGGATTGCCCTGGTACGCGGTGACGGACGACGTGTTCACGATCGCGCCGCCATCGGGAATGTGCGGCAGAGCGGCACGCGTGAGGAAGAACGGGCCGAAGATGTTGGTGCGGAAGGTGCGCTCGATCTGCGTGTCCTCGATCTGCGTGAAGTCGGGCTGCAGGTGCTGCTCGGCGGCATTGTTGACGAGGATGTCGATGCGGCCGAAGCGCTGCACCACCTGGGCGACGGCATCGTTGCAGAAGCTGGAGTTGCCGACGTCGCCCGAGATCGCGAGCGTCAGCCGGCCGGCATCGAGGATGTGGCGCATCGTCTCCTGTGCGTCTTCGTGTTCGTCGAGGTAGAGGATGGCGACGTCCGCGCCTTCCTTGGCGAAACCGATGGCGACCGCGCGGCCGATGCCGGAATCGCCGCCGGAGATCAGCGCGGTCTTGCCGGCGAGCTTCCCGGCGCCGCGATAGTGCAGCATCTCCGCTTGCGGGCGCAGCTCCATCGTGGCTTCGCTTCCGGGCTGATGCGCCTGCTGCTGCGGCGGGAGTTTGGTCGCGTCGTCGGACATCGGGGTGCTCCGTCGATCGGGTCGACCGCAGGACGCGGGCGGAGGCGTGCGGGTTGCGTCCGGCACGGCTCACGCCGTCTCCGCAAGTCCCCCGAGATACGCCGCCCGGACCTGCGGATTGCCCCACAGCTCGTCCGGGCGCCCCGACACCAGAAGCCGCCCGGTTTCCAGCACATAGCCGCGATCCGCGACCGAGAGCGCGACATGCGCGTTCTGTTCGACCAGCAGAACCGTGGTCCCGCGCGCCCGGATGTCGGTGACGATGCGGAACACCTGCTGCACGATCCGCGGCGCGAGGCCGAGCGACGGCTCGTCGAGCAGCAAGAGCCGCGGGCGCGCCATCAAGCCCCGCGCGACGGCCACCATTTGCAGCTGGCCGCCCGACAGCGTCCAGCCGAGCGCATGCTGCAGCCGCTCGAGATCGGGGAAGAAGCCGATCATCTCGTCGACCTCGCGCTCCAGCGCGCGCCGCGGGACGCCCTTTCGGTTCGACGCGCCGAGCGTGATGTTCTCGCGTACCGTCAGCCCGGGAAACACGCGCCGCCCCTCCGGGACGTGGCTGATGCCGAGCCGCACGATCGCTTCCGGCTTGCGGCCGCGGATCGAGCTGCCGTCGAGCGCGATCGTGCCGGCGACATGCGGCACCAGCCCTGAGATCGCCCGCAGCGTCGTGCTCTTGCCCGCGCCGTTCGCGCCGAGAAGGGCGACGATCTCACCTTCGTCGACATGCAAGTCGAGACCTTTCAGGACGTCGCCTGCGCCGTAGCGCGCGACGAGGCCGCCGAGCTCAAGCAGCCTCGTCACGGCGCGGCTCCCCGAGATAGGCGGCGATCACGTCGGGATTGCTCAGCACGTCGCGCTTGGTGCCGTCGGCGATACGGCGGCCGAAGTTCAGCACGGTGATGTGGTCGGCGACGCGCTCCACCAGGTTCATGTCATGGTCGATGATGAGGATGGTCAGCCCGTGGCCTTTCAGCCGGCGCAGCAGGTCGCCGAGCGACTGCTTCTCCGTCATGTTCAGCCCCGCCGCCGGTTCGTCGAGCAGCAGCATCTCCGGCGAGCCGGCGAGCGCGCGGGCGATCTCCACGTAGCGCTGGTGGCCGTAGGAGAGCGTGCCGACCATTCGGTGCGCGTCGCCGCGCAATCCGACGAAATCCAGGGCGGCGAGCGCGCGCGAGACAACCGCCCCGGCGTCATGCGCAACGTCGTTGCCGGGCCGCTCGGCGCCGATCATCACGTTTTCAAGCACCGTCATGCCGCGATAGATGCGGATGTTCTGGAAGGTGCGCGCGAGGCCGGCGCGGTTGCGGCCGTGCGGGGAGAGCCCGGTGATGTCGCGGCCTGCGAAGGCGATCGCGCCCGCGGTCGGGCGGTAGAGGCCGGTGGCGACGTTGATGAACGTGGTCTTGCCCGATCCGTTCGGGCCGATCAGCGCGTGGACCGTGCCGCGCCGCACCGCGAGATCGACGACGTCGAGCGCCTTCAGGCCGCCGAAATGCTTCGACAGCCCGCGCACGTCGAGCACGAGCTCGTCGGTCTCGGCGCCGGTTTGCGACAGGAGCGGCAGCGGGATCGCGGGGCCGGCGATCGGGCGCGCCCGCTTGCGCATCTGCTCGGTCACGAAGCCCCAGAGTCCGTCCGGCAGGAACACCATGATGAGGATGACGGCGGCGCCGTATACCGCGAGATAGACTTGGCGCAGGAAGCGCAGCCACTCCGGCAGGATTACCAGAACACCCGTGCCGAGCAGCGCGCCGAACGGCGACTGCACGCCGCCGAGCAGCGCCATCGTCAGCAGCACGATCGATTCGGCGAAGCTGAACTGGTCGGGGCTGATGTAGCGGAAGCCGCCCGCGAACAGCCCGCCCCCGAGGCCGCCCACGACAGCGCTCAACCCGAACGCGACGATCTTGGTGCGGAACACGTCGATGCCGCAGGTGCCCGCGGCGAGCTCGTTGTCGCGCACGGCCTGCATCGCACGCCCGAGCCGCGTCGTCTTAAGCCGCCACACCAGGATTGCGACCATCGCCATCACGAACAGGCAGAGGCCGAGGAAATGGTTGCCATGTTCCAAGCGGAGGCCGAACAAGGAGGGCCGGACGATGTTGCGGACGCCGTCCGGCCCGTGACTGAAACTGATCCAGTTGATCAGCACGAGCGTGAGGATCTGCTGGAAGCTGATCGTCACGATCGCGAGATAATGCCCCCCGAGGCGTAGGCTGGCAGTCCCGAGCAGCAGGCCGAGCGCGCCGGCGACGATCATGCCGGCGAGCAGGGCGATGAAGAAGTTGAGCCCGTAATCGACCGTGCCGAGCGCCACCGCATACGCGCCCACGCCCATGAACGCGGCCTGCGCGATCGAGATCTGGCCGCAATAGCCGAGCACGATGACGAGCCCGACGACGGCGATCGCGTAGGTCGATGCCTGCATCAGGATGTTCAGGATGTAGCCCGATTCCGGGGCAAGCAGCCCGACCGCCACGCAGCCCAGTGTCGCGACCACGCCGGCGACGAGCCCGCGTGGACGGCGTGCGAGCGCCGGGGCGGGGAGGGCGGCGGCGGTCGTGCTCATGCCTTCTCTGCGATGCGCTCGCCGAACAGCCCTTGCGGACGGATCAGCAGGAAGAGCAGCAGCACCAGGAAGGCGAACGCGTCCTTGTAGGGCACCGAAATGTACGCGGCGCCCAGCGTCTCGACGAGGCCGAGCGCGATGCCGCCGAGGATCGCGCCGGGAATGCTGCCGTAGCCGCCGATGATGTTCGCGGCGAACGCCTTCAGCGTGATGATGGCCGCCATGCCGGTCGACACGAAAAGGATCGGTCCGACCAGGATGCCGGCGATCGCCCCGAGGGAGGAGCTGTAGGCGAAGGTGATCAGCACCATGACCGCGACAGGAATGCCGAGCAGGCTCGCCATCTCCTTGTCCTGGCTTGTCGCCTGCAGCTTCTTCCCGAGCAGCGTGCGCTCGAAGATGAAGTATTGCAGCCCCACCAGCAGCATCACGACGACGATGATCGAGAGATACTGGGTGTCGACGAAAACCGGCCCGACGTCGAAGCCCGGATTGTCGAACAGCCCGTCCACCTGGCTCGACTGCGGGCCGAACAGCACGAGCACCATATTCTCGAGGAAGATCGACGCGCCGATCGTGCTGATGATGACCGGCAGGCCACCGCGGAAGCGCAGCGGCCAATAGGTCACGCCCGCGAACACGACGCCGAAGCCGGCCATCAGGATGATCGCGAGGACGATCGACACCCAATAGGGCCAGTGCAGCAGGTTGAAGAAGATCACCAGCAAGTAAGCGCCGAGCATCGCGAACTCGCCCTGGCCGAAATTCACGACGTTCGCGGCGCGGATCAGCAGCACAAAGCCGAGCGCCACCAGCGCGTAGACCGCGCCGATGCCGATGCCGGTGAACAGGAGCTGCGGGAGGATGCTCATGCGAGGCGCGGCCGCGCTCGCAACCGCGTTACGACTCGAACTCGATGTGCTTCTCGAATTTCAGGTCGCCGTTCTCGTTGCGGATGATGCTGTAGCCGCGCAGGCCGTCGCCATTCTCGTCGTAGTTGTAGGTTCCCTCGGTCCCCTTGTAGCCCTTGATGGCGATGATGGCGGCGCGAACCTTCTGCGGGTCCGTGGTCTTCGCCGCGTTCATTGCCATCGCCAGGATCTGCATGGCGTCGTAGGTCCATCCGCTGTCCGGCACGCCGCCGTTGTACGCCTTTGCAAAGGCCACGGAGAACGCGCGGCTCTCGTCGTTCTGATCGGGGAAGAAGTCGGCGATGCCGTAGGTGCCGTAAAGCGCGTTCTTCGCGAGGCCGCGCGTCACCGGCGATGCGATCGATGGCGAACCGACCCAGGGGATGCGCACGCCGAGCTGGCGCACCTGGCGCGCGAACACGCCCAAATCGGGTTCGAACGTGAAGTAGGTCACGAGCGCGTCGGCGTCGGACTGGCGGATTGCCAGTACGACCGGCGTGAAGTCGGCCTGCTGATTCGCATACGGCTGCACCAGGGCCGGCTTCAGCCCCAGCTTCGCGAGCGCGTCGATCATCGCGTTCTGACCGCCGGTGCCGAACGCGTCTGAGGAGCAGATCAGCGCGACCTTCTTCTTCTGCAGAGTGTTCACGGTGAAGTCGCTGACCACGCGCGCCGAGAAACTGTCGTTCGGACGGCAGCGGAACAGCCACTTGTAGCCGTTATGCGTCAGCGTCGGATCGGTGCCGCCGAACATCACGGGCTTGGCCACCTTTTCCGCGTCCGGCGCCATCGCGTTCACTTGCGTGGAGCGGATCGAGCCGACGAAGGCCGCGATATCGGGATTCGCGGCGAGGCGCGAGAAGGCGAGCACAATGCCGGGGTTCGTCGTCTGGTCGTCCTCGATCACGAGCTCGATCTGCTTGCCGAGGATGCCGCCCTTATCGTTCACCTGCTTCGCTGAGAGCTTCAAGCTATTGAGCTGGATGGCGCCGATCTCGGCCGCGGGGCCGGTGAGCGGTGAGCAGACGCCGATCTTGACCGTGTCGGCGGCGCGGCCGCGCGTGATCGCGAACGGCGTCACGGCGGCCGCGGCGAGCGCCGCGCGGCGGGTGATTTTCAGAGTCATGCGACCTCCGTGTGCATCCGCCGCGCTTCGGACCCGCAACGGTTTCGCACCATGATGTGCCGATCCGCAGGCGGCCGGCAAGAGCCGGCAGTGTTGTGGGCGACAAGTGCCCGAGCGCGAGTCGGACCGCGAGGTCTACGCCGTGAATCCGATGTACTGCTTGAACACGTTCGTGGCGTTGTTGTTCACGACATTGTTGTAGCCGGGTAGCGTGTCCCCGGTCTCGTCGAAGTTGTACGTCGCCTCCGTTCGGTGATGGCCCTTGATCGCCAGCAGGGTGTTCCGGATTTTGTCCGAATCGGT
>DATAPS010000516.1:0-22427 GCA_036265085.1 Acetobacteraceae bacterium
GCGATTCTCGGCTCGGTGACGCTGGTGCGGCAGAGCGCGGACGTTGCCAAACTGCGCATGCTCTATGTCGAGCCCGCCGCGCGGGGCCTCGGCGTCGGGCGGCTGCTGGTCGGCACATGCATCGAACGGGCACGCGCGTCGGGCTATTCCCGCATGACGCTGTGGACGAACGATCCGCTGGTGGCTGCGCGAAAGATCTACGCAGCGTTCGGTTTCCGGCTGACCGCCGCGGAGCCGCCCGCGATGGCGTTCGGACAGATGATGGCGAGCGAAACGTGGGACCTCGATCTCGCTGCAGCTCCCGCCAATGCAACCGCGACGACCGCAACGCTCGCGCGGCCATGAGCGACGATGCGGACCACATGCGACGGGCGCTGGAACAGGCGCGCCAGGGCGATCTGCAGCCGGGCGGCAATCCGATCGGCTGCGTCATCGTGCGCGACGGCAAGATCCTGGCGGAGGGCCGTAACGAGGTCGACGCACGCCACGACCCGACGGCACATGCCGAGATCGTGACGATCCGCCGTGCGTGCGAGGCGCTCGGCGTCTGCGATCTGCGCGACGCAACGCTCTATTCGACGCTGCAGCCTTGTGGGATGTGCACGATGGCGTCGATCTGGACCAAGATCGGCCGCATCGTCTATGGCGCCGAGCGGCATCAGGTGCACGCGATGTATTTCGAGGACCGGCACCTCGATACGATGGATTTCATTGCCGATGCGTTCAAGGACGACATCGCGCTGCGCGGCGGCGTGCTGGGAGACGAGTGCGCCGCGATGTATGTGCCGCCGGATGCGAAGGTGCCGGAGGAGGAGCAGTTCAACCGGTAGCGGCCGCCCCTCACCCAACCCTCTCCCCGCCACCAGGGCGAGGGCTTCGAAAGCCCTCACACCTTCGACAGTACCTTCGCGACCGCGCGCTTCGCCAGTCCCGCGACTTTCCCGAGCATCGTCTTGATTGCGTAGAGCTGGGCGTGCGTGCGGTTCCAGAGCGCGCCGTGGGTGCTGAGCGTCGTCATTCCCGGCGGCACCGTATTCTCGGCGACGGACGGAGCCGCATTCCCCCAGTTCAGCACCAGCGTCGCCGCCGCGCCGCCCCCGACCAAGATGCTGTGCGTGACCGTCTGCCGCGCGTCCGCCGGCCCGCCGTCAACCGCACCGAGCAGGATCGCGGCGCGGGGGCTGGAGGTGTTCGGGCCGATCTCGAACCGGCTGTCCTGCACGCGCAGATCGCCGCCCTGCGGCAGCGCCACGAACGCGCCGGATACACCCGCCGGTCCATCCGAAAACTCGTCGCCCAACAGCTCGGTGCGCGCCGCGTTCGATTCGATATCGTGGCCCTGCCGCTGCTCGCGAAACTGCGTGTCTTCCACGCTGAGCAGCGCGAGCGCGCCGACCGTGAGCGCGTTGCCGCATCGCGTCTCGCTGCAGTGGCCATTGCGCTCGAACATGCTGTCGCGAATGCGGATCGTGCTGTCGGGCGCGGCGGCGGCGAGCAGGCCATCCTGATTGTTGACGAATGCGACGTGTTCGATGGTGAGGTTTCGCCCTTGGGCGCGGATGCCGGCGCCGTTCTGATCCGCGACGCGCGCGCGCTGCAAGGTGAGGTTGCGTATCGTGATGTCGGAGCCGGGGATCACGAGGATCGCCTTCCCCTGGCAGGTCGCGTCGGTAAGCACCGCGCCGTCGGCGTCGCCTGCGATGGTCAGCCGCGGCGTTTGGATGACAACGCAATCGTAATAATCGCCGGGCGCGATCAGCACCGTGTCTCCGGGCGCTGCCGCCGCGATCGCGGCGCTGGGCTTGGCGTAGCGCTCGCCGGGCCCGACGCGCAGCGTTTCCGCCTGCGCGGTTGCGGTTGCGGTTGCGGTTGCGGTTCCGAGGACGAGCCCGACCGCGACGGCGTGACGAATGGCCATGGCGTCGCGGCCGGGCCGCTGGAGGGCGGCGGCTAGCTCACGCTCCCGTCGCCCTCCAGCGGCTTGGTCTTGTTGCCGCGGAATTTGACGCCGGTGATTCGCGCTTCGGTCGCGGTCATGTTGCGAACGAATGTGGTCTGGCCATCGTAATTGTTGGTGAAGGTGGAGTTGCGGATGACGATCTCCGGGGTCGGCTGAATGACGCCCTCCTCGCCGATCGTGACCGACGTACTATGATTCTCGGCCTTCGGTCCCTTCTCGATCGTGTCGTTCGCCATCAGCAACGCCCCTCCCTTCGGGATGTCGACGGCGTAGCTCGAGGTGCCGTCCGGACCGTCTTCGATCGTCGTGCCGATGATTTCGGTACGGGCGGCGAGCGACTTGATGCTGTGCCCCTGATGCGTGTCAAAGAAGCGGGAGTTCTCGACGTGCAGGAGCTTGATTCGATTGATGTAGATGCCGTGCGCGCAGGCGTTGGCGCATTTGCCGTTCTTCTCGAACACGCTGTTCAGGATACGGATCGTGCTCTCGGGGTTGTCGGAGGCGAGGATGCCGTCCTCGTTGTTGATGACGTTGACGTGGTCGAGCGTCAGGTTCGTCCCCTGCGCCCGGATGGCGGCCCCGTTCTGATCCGGCACGCGGGCGCGGGTGAGCGTCAGATTGCGGATCGTGATATCGCCGCCGTTGATGACCAGAATGGCCTTCTTCATGCACGTCTTGTCGGTCATGACCGCGCCGTCACCGACCCCGGTGATCGTCAGGCGGTCCTTGTTGACGACGGCACAGTCGAAATACTGGCCGGGATAGATCTCGATCACGTCCCCGGCTGAGGCCGCGGCGATCGCAGCGCTCGGCATGGCGTACTGCTTGCCTTCGCCGACCGTGAGCGTCGCCGCGTTTGCGCTGCCGCTGCATGCGGCCGCGGCGAGAACGCCGGCGGCCAGCATTCCTGCTGTTACTGTCTTCATACCCTCGTCTCCGATCGCCTCGAGGCCGCGTTGGCGGCGGCGGACCATACCGTGGCGCCGCGCCGTTCCCAACACTGATTCTCCGCCCCGCCTTCTCTACCCCCGGGCGTCCGACACGCGACTGCGACGCCGCGCGGGCGCGCGCCTTCACGTGCGCGAGATTACGTGGTCGTATTCCGGCGACGAAGGCGACGCTGCGGCGATCGTCCTCGTCGTCGGGTCGCAACGTTCAGGAGATCGCCCATGAAAACCGTGTTTCTCCCGCTGGCCGCGGGTGTCTTCGCTGCCGGGTTGCTGATGTCGCCGGGTCAGGCCCAGGCGCAGAAGAAGAACCTTGTGCTGGTGACGAATGCAGCGTCGGATTTCTGGACGTTCGCCCGGCGAGGCATCGAGAAGGCGCAGTCGGAGCATCCCGACTACAGCATGGAAATGATCGTGACCGGCCAGGCGACTGCGGCCGAGCAGCGCCGCGAGCTCGACGATCTGCTCGCACGCGGGGTCGCGGGCATCTCCGTCTCGGTCGACGACGCGCCGCACGCAACGGAGGAGCTCAACAAGGTCGCCTCCAAGGCCGCGCTCGTCACCACCGACAGCGACGCGCCGCAGAGCAATCGCATCGCGTATATCGGTACCGACAATGTCGCGGCGGGTCGGCAGGCGGCCGAGGAGATCAAGAAGGCGCTGCCGCAAGGCGGCAAGATCATGCTGTTCGTCGGCACGCTCGACGCCGACAACGCGCGTGAGCGCGTGCAGGGGATCCGCGAGACGTTGAAGGGCAGCAATGTCGAGATTCTCGACGTGCTGACCGATCAGGTCGACTTCACCAAGGCGAAGAGCAATGTCGAAGATACGCTGACAAAATATCCCGGCATCTCGCTGCTGAGCGGGCTGTGGAGTTATAACACGCCCGAGATCTACAACGCGGTGAAGGCCGCAGGAAAGTGCGGCACCGTCAAGATCGTCGGCTTCGACGAGGACGCGCAGACGCTGCGCGGCATCTCCGACGGGTGCGTGCAGTCGACCGTCGTACAGCAGCCGTTCGAATTCGGCTATCTCTCCATGGTCAACCTGGTGAAGTACATCGGCGGCGACAAGTCGTGGATCCCGGCGGACAAGAAGCTGATCGTGCCGACGCGCGTGATCGACAAGGCGAACGTGGCGGAGTTCACCGCCACGGTGAAGAAGCTGCTCGCGAAGTAGGCCCGCGCCGCGCATTCTCATTTGTCATGGCCGGGATCGACCCGACTCGTCCCGGTCATGACGAAAGCGGGAAAAAGGAACGGGGCTCTCTTTAGGGGATAAGCTGGTTGCTGGAGCCGCTCCTCGAACTCGTCGGGATCACGAAAGTCTATCCCGGCGTCACCGCGTTGGACGATGTCAGCCTGCGAGTCATCCCGGGCGAGGTGCTCGGCCTCATCGGGGAGAACGGCGCCGGCAAATCGACGCTGATGAAAATCCTCGGCGGCGTGGTTTCCCCAAGCGCGGGCACCATCCGCCTCGACGGGCACGACCACGCGACGCTCACGGTCGGCGAGGCGATCGGCGCGGGCATCGCGTTCGTTCATCAGGAGCTCAACCTGTTCGAGAACCTCGACGTGGCCGCGAACGTGTTCATCGGCCGCGAGACGCTGGTCG
The DNA here is from genome assembly GCA_036265085.1 of Acetobacteraceae bacterium. Lineage (GTDB taxonomy): Bacteria > Pseudomonadota > Alphaproteobacteria > Acetobacterales > Acetobacteraceae > DATAPS01. Next base: position 4,522 of record DATAPS010000516.1, read on the forward strand.
GCGGACCGTTGCGGCTTGTCGACAACGCCGGGCAGCGCGTGCGCGTCGCTCCGCTGCTCGAACGGCTCGGCGCCGATTTCGCGCCCGATACGCTGGTCGAGGAGCTCTCGATCGCGCAGAGGCAGATGGTCGAGATCGCGAAGGCGCTCTCGATGGAGGCGCGCGTCATCATCATGGATGAGCCGACCTCCAGTCTGACGATTTCCGAGACGGAACGGCTGCTGAGGATCATCGCGGACCTGAAGGCGCACGGCGTCGCGGTCATTTTCATCACGCACCGTCTCGGCGAGATCGCCGCCTCCGCGGATCGCGTTGTCGTCCTGCGCGACGGCCGGGTCGCCGGGGAGCTGGCGCGCGCGGAGATCGCCCACGCGACGATGATCCGCTTGATGATCGGCCGCGACCTGAAGTCGCTCTACGTACCGCCGCGGAGCGCATCACGCGAGGGCGGCTGCGACATTGCGGATCTCGTCACCGCAGCGTTTCCGGACCGCCATGTCAGCCTTTCGGTGCGGCATGGCGAGATCCTCGGCCTCGCGGGGCTCGTCGGCGCCGGGCGCACGTCGCTGGCGCGCACGGTGTTCGGCATCGACCGGAACCGCGGCGGCGAGGTCCGGCTCGATGGCGCGCCGGTGGTCGTCCGCGATCCGCGCGACGCGATCCGCCACGGAATCTATCTCGTGCCGGAAGATCGCAAGAAGTCCGGTCTCGTCCTCGAACTGCCGATCCGCGAGAACATCACGCTCGCCGATCTGCCCCGCTATGCGCGGATGCTGCTCGTGCGCCGCCGTTCGGAAGCGGCGGTATCGCGTACGCAATCCGCGCGGCTCGGCATCAAGGCGCCGTCGATCGACACCGAAGCGGTGGCGCTGTCCGGCGGCAATCAGCAGAAGGTCGTCCTCGCGAAATGGCTCGCGATGCGGCCGCGCGTGGTCATCTTCGACGAACCGACGCGCGGCATCGACGTCGGTGCGAAGAACGAGATCTATGCGCTGATGCGCGGCCTCGCCGACCAGGGTGTGGCGATCCTGATGATCTCATCGGACATGGAGGAGGTGATCGGCGTCTCCGACCGCATCGCGGTGATGCATGAGGGCCGCATCACCGGCATGCTCGCGCGCGAGGACTTCTCTGAATACAACGTGTTGCGCTTGGCCATGGGCCAGGCGCACGAGCCGGCGGAGGCCGCCTGATGCGCAAGGAACTCGGGCTGCTGATCCTGCTGATCGTCGTCGGCGGCATCACGGGTGCGATCAACCCAACGTTCCTGTCGGCGGTCAATCTGCTGAACATGGCCAATCTGATCGGCCTGTTCGGCGTGTTTTCCCTCGGCGAAGGACTCGTCATCATCACCGGCGGCATCGACCTGTCGGTCGGTTCCATGTTCGCGCTTCTCGGTGTCGTCTTCATTGACCTGCTGACGCTCCATCAATGGCCCTGGCCGCTCGCCCTGCTCGCGGTGATCGCCGGTGGCGTCGTGCTCGGCGCCATCCAGGGGACCCTGATCACCCGGCTGAAGATGCAGCCGTTCGTCGTCACGCTGTGCGGGCTGCTGATCTATCGCGGCGCGGCCCGCTACTACACCACCGACAGCACGCGCGGCTTCGGCTACGGCGACGAGGCGGACCAGCTACGCACGCTGGCCTCCGGGCATCTCTATGGCGTGCCGAACACGTTCATCTTCCTCGTGATCCTGGCGATCGTGATGGGCGTGGCTCTGCACCGGTCGGTGTACGGGCGCTATCTCTACGCCGTCGGCAAGAACGAGGAGGCGGCGCGCTATTCCGGGATCCGGACCTCGCTGGTGGTCGCCGGCGCCTATGTCATCTCCGGCGCGCTCGCGGGCATCTCGACCGTGCTGCTGGTGTTCTACACGGATAGTGTCTCGCCGAGTTCGTTCGGCAATTTCTACGAGCTCTACGCGATCGCGGCGGCGGTGCTGGGCGGATGCAGCCTGCGCGGCGGGGAGGGCTCGATCTTCGGGATCGTCCTCGGCACCGCGTTGCTCCAGGTGCTGCAAAACCTCGTCAACATCCTCGGCATCCCGAGCTCGCTGAATTTCGCGGTGATGGGCTCGGTCATCCTGATCGGCGTGCTGGCCGACCAGCAGTTCCAGGCGCGGCGGCGCATGGCGGCCGCGACGGGCGCCGCGCGTCGTGCGATGCCGGTGCCGATCCTGCGCAGCGGCGAGCAGAAGACCTGAGCGTCAGCTCCGTCGCGTCAGCGCAAGTGCGACGCCGGCGCCCATGAGGAACCCGCCGGAGACCCGATTGCGCAAGCGGCCGCGCGTCGCGAGCAGCCCACGCGCCCGCGCCGCGGCGAGCGCCCAGGTGGAATCGATCGCGACGGCGACGAGCAGGAACGTCAGCGACAGCAGCAGGATCTGCGGCGCGAGCGGGGCGTCGCGGCTGACGAATTGCGGGAAGAACGCCCCATAGAACAGGAGGGTCTTGGGGTTGGTCAGCGACACCAGGAATCCCCGCGCCCAGATCTGATGGAGCGGACGCCGCGCGGGGACGATCTTGGTCAGGTCGACCGGCGCTGCGAACCACTGCCGCAGGCCGAGATAGACGAGGTAGGCGGCGCCGAGCCAGCGCAGCCATTCGAACCACACGCCTATCGTCGCGAGCGCCGCGGTCATGCCGATCGCGGCGAGGGCGAGTTGCGGCACCATCGCGCTCGACGTGCCGGCGACCGTGAGCAGGCCGCTGCGCGTCCCCCAGGCGATACTGTTGCCGACAATCATCGCGACGTTGGGGCCGGGGATGAGCATCAGCACCGCGGTCGCGGCGATGAAGGCGGCGTAGAGAGCGGGGTCTGGCATCGGTTTCTCGCGGGTGGGTCGCGGGCGGGTCAGGGCGCGGATCGTATGCCGTCGCGCTCGGCCTCTGCCACCAGCTTCGCCGCGTCGTCGGGCAGCAGCAAGCCGTGCTCGGCAAGCGCCTGCGCGGCGGCGCGGAACTGGGCGACGTAGGCGTCCTTCGTCGGGTAACGCTCCTCGAGGGAGAGGCGCGAATCGCCGGTCGCCTCACGCTCGGCCTTCGTCTTCGCGAACGGGATGAAGCTGCCCCTCAAGTTGCAGGAGCCGTTCTCGAACCGGTCCTTCCGCCCGAGATTCCACCCGGTGTAGGTGCCGATCGGAACCTGGACGAACACCGAGCGGATGCCGGCGTAGTCGTTGCCGTCCTCATCGACCTGCGGCACCAGGACGCCGTAGCTGACACTGCGGACGATCGGCGGCTCGATCCCGATGATCCCGCTATCGTCCTCGGGCTGCCACTCCGGCCCGTAATCGAGGACGTGGAGCTGGTTGACCGGCCGCACGCCGGGCGGGATCGCCGGCCGCTGGACACCGCCGTACGAATTGGCGGGGATCGGCGGAAATTGCACCTGGTCGGGGGGTACCAAATTGCCGGTGCGCACGAGCGGCACCACGCTGGGCGGCGGCCTGCGGCCATCGCGCACCCAGCCGGTGAACGCTGTCAGAAGAGCGCGCATCGTCCATGTCTGCGGATTGGGGTTCGGCTGTTGCTGGCAGTTTCCGAACGGCGCCTGGGTCGCCAGCGGCAACGGCGCGGGCTCGTGCTGCGTGCTCGTCATGATGTAGGTGCGCACGCCCGGTGGTTCGCGCACGTCCTGCCGCCCGAGCGGATCGGTGAGGCCGAGCGACTGGCGGCCCTCCCAGAGCTCGAGCGCGGTCGCGACGTGAAAGATCAGCGGGCAGGTTTTGCTGATGGTACAGCGGTCGAGCAGTCCCTGCGTGCGGCCGGTCAGCGGATCGGTCTGACGTGTGTAGGTGAACGGGAAATCGTAGGCGGGATAGAGATGGTCGGTCTGCTCGCCCCACGCGCGCCCGGGCTGGCCGAACCGCACGTTGAGCGGCATGAGCCCGCCGGCGATATGCGGGTAGAGCCCGTCATAGACCCGGGCGCCGCGCTCGCCCTCGTTGAAGCCGAGCTGAAGGAAGCTGCGGATCATGCGGCCCGCTTGCGACGAGCCTTCCAGGATCGCGCGCTGGCCGGTGCGATAGAGCGGATTGGCGGTACCGGCATCGTCCCGCGGCGCGTCGCGCAGGAAGTTGCCGATGTCTCGCGCGGCGGCGAAGCCGAGGCCGAGGACGAGCGGGTCCTTGGCCATGTAGATCAGCTCGTAGAGCCGCCCCGGCTGGAAGCCGCCTTTGTAGCAGATCGATTTCGGATCGGGCTTCGGCGCTTCGCCCGTCGCGCAGGTCGCGAACGACCACTCGCTGTTGGGGATCGGCACGTGAGGGTCCTGCTCGCGCGCACGCACCGTGAGCGTCGGCACGAAGCCGTTGGCGAGCGGCTGCGTCTTCTCCGTGGACACGGTCGGGTAGCTGTCGGGCGGCGCATATGCGTCCTGCCAGCTCGAGCTGATCGGCAGCGTCGGTGTCGCGGCGAGCGTCGTCATCTCGCTGCGCACCACGCCGACCACCGGCCCGCCGTTCGGATAACGCGCCACCACCTCCGGCATGAGCATGCGGCCCATCCCCGGCAGCAGGTCCATCTGCCAGCCGAACCAGGCGACGGCGTAGCCCTGCTTCATCAGGAAGCCGTCGCCGGGATTGTCGAGCGCGTTGCGGCCGGGGATGCCGGCGGGGACGCCATCGTTGAAGGCGGCGATGGCGAGCTTGTTTCCCCGGTTCGGCACCTCGACCATGATCACGCGGTTGCCGCGGTTCATGTCGGCAGGCTTCAGCAGCTCCAAATCCGTCGCGTACTCGATCAACCCGCGCGCGTTGCGCGGGGCGAGCCAAAGGTCCTGGATGATGGAATTTTCCGGATCGGCCGGATCGATCTCGCCGTGTGCGCGGGCGAATACCCGCTCGTAGGCGCCGGTATCGCCAAACTGCTGGCCGCCGAACGCCGGATCCGTGCGCAGGATTTCGAGGCGAACGATTCGCGCCGCCGCCGGGTGCGCGAGCAGCGCCACGAATGCCGCGAGCAGAAGCCCTCGTCCCATCGCTCTTCCCTTCGTTCGGGGGAAGCCTAGCATCGGGCGCGGGCCTGGGAACCCGGCATCGACGCCGCCGGCCTCGCGCGGGATCTTGAAGCGGCACCGACCGCCGGCCATTTTGTCGGCATGGCATTCCAGCCCAACGACTTCCGGCCGCGCCAGCAATTCGGCGCGCCCGATCTCGACATGACCCCCGATGGCCGCTTCCGCCGTCCGGCCTCGCTGCCGCTCGGCACGCGGATCGGCGTGATCGCGGTGGTGGTGGCGGTGCTCGCCGGCGCGATCGCGGTCGCGGCCCTGCTGCTCTGGGCGGCGGTGCTGCTGATCCCGGTTGCGATCGTGGCGGCGGTGATCGCCTACGTCGCTTTCCGTGTCCAACTCTGGCGCGCGCGCACCGGCGGCCGCATCACCGTCTGGACGCCGCGGCGTTAGGCGACCAGCCGCGCCCGCGGCCCCTTCCGTTATCGCCGCAACGACGGAGACGAGGAATTCCGGGGGAGCGGTCCGAGACGATCGTCGATTGATCGAGAACGGACAGCCGCATCGGACAGACTCCTTCAGAAACTCACGTGCCCGAACATCGCGGTCAGTGCCGCCCAGACAAGTCCGCCGGCGAGAAACCCGACCAGCGTGCCGTTGATGCGCACGTATTGCAGGTCGCGCCCTACGCGCAGTTCCAACCGCTCGGTGAGCGTCGCGGCGTCCCAGTTCGCTACCGCCCCAGCGATGAAGTCCGACACCTGCACCTGTCCCGCCGGCAGCAGCGTCATCACGATGCCCTCAAGCGCCTGCTGCAGCGTCGCCCGCGCCTTCGGATCCGTCTCGAGCAGATCGCCGAGGTTCCGCAATCCCGTCTCGATCAGCGCGACCGACCGCCCGTTCGGCTTGACCGCGTCCGCCGCCATGGCGGCGCGAGCGCGCGTCCAGACGTCCCAGAGCCAGTTCTGGATCGTCTCGTGCGCGAGGAACCGCCGCACAGCGCGACCGAGCTCGGCCGCCCGTTCCGGCTCCTCCTCGATGCGCGTGATCTCCCGCGCCATCCACTCGTCGAAAGCGGCGCGCACGTCGGAGCTGCCCGGCTCGATCTTCGCCAGCTCCGCGTTGATCAGCGCCATCACCCGCGCCGCCACCGACGCGCCGATCGCCCAGCCCACCAGCCGGCCGCCCTGCTCGCGGACCCGTTCCGCAATGGCCGCCTTGATCGACGCCTCGCGCTCGGCGAGGACGCTCTTCAGCTGGCCGAGGATGAAGCTGAATACGTCCTGATGCCGCCCGCCCTCCATCAATCCGTGCAGCGCCCGCCCGACCAGCCGCCCCGTACCCGGCCCGCTGACCATTCGCGGCACCAGTCGCCGCAACACCCGCTTCGCGCGTCCGTCCTCGATGGACGTGAGGAGCTTCGGCACCAGCGAGGCGAGGGCCACGGCAGCGGGCCGCGTCGCGGCGGGATCGGAGAGGAAGCGGCTCAGGATGCCGGCGAGATCGAGGCGGCTCAGCGTGCGCGTCACCTCCGCCTCGGTGAACACGTAATTCGCCACGAACCGCCCGAGCGCCTGGCCGAGCCGCGCCTTCTGCGCGGGAATGATCGCGGTGTGCGGGATCGGGATGCCGAGCGGATGGCGGAACAGGGCGGTGACGGCGAACCAGTCGGCCAGGCCGCCCACGAACCCGGCCTTGGCGGAGGCTTGGAGCAGCTCCGCCCACCAGCCTGGCGGGAGATAGAAGCTCCCGATCGTCAGCACCGCCATAAGCACGAGCAGGCCGGTGGCGATGCCACGCTGACGCGCAAGCGCTCGCCGCGCCTCGGCTTCCGAGGCGGCGCGGGGGTCGGCCGGGGGGGCATCCATCGGCACGAACCTTAACATAGGCGCGCTGCCGACAGCTGCCGCAGCGCGCCCAAAACAAGGATGACAGTTAAAGCGGGAGACGATGTTGGATTGCACCAGCATCGCCTATCGAGCGTCTAGAACCTGGGACTCCAAAGGATGAGAATGACGGAGATTTGCTGATCGAACCCATTCCGCTCCTCGATCAATACTCGATTTGTTCGTTGCGGTCGATCACAGCCGTGATCTATCTTCCCCCGATGCGTGCACTGCAACATGCGAAGCTTCTGGTTCCGCGTGCTTTGCGCCGTTTGCGCTGGGATATCCACTCAACGCGCGCGCAGGCAAGGCGCCGATCGTCAGATTCGCGCGTCCAAGCCCAACATCTTGCTGGAGGCGAGCGACACGCATCGCCCCGGTGCCGTCGCCTTGGTCCGGGACTTCCTCGAACCGCTCGGGTATGTCGGATCGGTCCTGCGCGATCGCAACCTGGTGCCAATCGACGAATTCGACCCGGCGAGGGATCGCGGGGAGAATTTCATATTTACGCCCGAACGCGTGGACTTGGCAGAATTTCTCGCTGCGACCTGAGATCTCCGCCGCGGCCCGATAGCCGCGCCACTTGTTCTCCCCGGATCATCCCCGTAACGCTCCGCGCAGTCGGGGAGGAACCGTATGCCGGATCGTACTCTCACTACGCATGTGGGCAGCCTGCCGCCGTTTCAGCGCGCCGCTGGCGTCGCGCGACAGCAGCACGAACCATGTCGAGCATTCCGGGCTGATCGCGGAACGTCTTGCCCGCTCGGCCGACGTGGTGGGGCGCGAGCGCGTCATCGCGGGCGCGGATTGCGGGTTCTCGACCTTCGCCGGATTTGGGGTGGTCGATCCGGACACCGTGTGGATGAAGTTCGCGGCGATGGAATGCGCACGGATCGCGTCGCAGCGGTCGTGGGGGCGCGCTTGAGGGTTCGCGCCGGCATGCGCACCGCACCGTGAGCGACAATATGAACTGGACCAACCGCCGCGTCCTCGTCACCGGCGGCGCGGGCTTTCTCGGCGCGAATCTGTGCGAAGCGCTCGCGCACCGCGGCGCGCGCGTGACCGCGCTCGACGGCTTCCTGTTCGGCGGCGGCGCCAATCCCGCGAATCTCGACGGCGTCGACGTCGAACTCGTGCGCGCCGACATTCGCGAGGTCGATCTCCGCCCGCTCTGCGAGGGGGCCGACGTGATCTTCAATCTCGCCGCCCAGACCAGCCATATGGGCGGCCAGCGCGATCCGCTCGCCGACATCGCGGTGAACGCGGTCGCGCAGGTGCGGCTGATCCAGGCCGCGCGCGAAGCCGCCCCCAACGCCGTCGTCGTGCACGCCTCCACGCGGCAGTTCTACGGCCGCCCACTGCGCCTGCCGGTGGACGAGGCGCATCCCGTCAACCCGCCCGATGCCAACGGGGTCTCGAAATTCGCCGGCGAGCAGTACTGGATGATCGAGCACCGCACCGCCAGCCGCCCGGTGGTTTCGTTGCGGCTGACCAACTGCTACGGCCCGCGCTTGCGCATCCGCGACGCCCGCCAGACTTTTCTCGGCATCTGGATCCGCTGCGTCCTGGAGCGCCGCCCGTTCGAGGTATGGGGCGGCGCGCAGCTGCGCGACCTGACCTATGTCGATGATGTGACCGAGGCGTTCCTGCGTGCCGCAATAACGCCCGAATGCCACGGCAAGGTCTACAACATCGGCGGCGCGCCCCCTGCGAGCCTGCATGAGATTGCGGAGTTGCTCGTGCGTTTGTGCGGCGGTGATGCCAGCTATGCGACGCGGGAGTTTCCGGCGGATCGTGCACTAATCGATATCGGCAGCTACCATGCCGATGACACGCTGTTCCGCAGCGACACAGGCTGGGCGCCGACGGTCGGGCTGGAGGAAGGCATCCGCCGCTCGCTGGAATGGTTCCGGCCGCGGCTGGCGGCGTATTTGTAACGCGAAAGGCCCAGGTTTGGACACGCAACTCGCGATCATCCCCCAGGCCAACCCCGGCGCGGGCTATCGCGCGCTGAAAGCGGAAATCGACAACGCCGTCGCGCGCGTCCTCGAGTCCGGCTGGTACATTCTCGGCGCGGAAGGGCGCGCATTCGAGAGCGAGTTCGCGCAATGGCTCGGCACCGCGCACGCCGTCGGCTGCGCGAACGGCACCGATGCGCTTGCTCTCGCGCTGCGCGCGATGGGCGTGGGATCGGGGTCCGCGGTCGCGACGGTGTCGCACACCGCCGTCGCAACCGTCGCCGCGATCGAGATGGCCGGCGCGACCCCGGTGCTGCTCGACATCGATCCTGACCACTACACGATGGACCCCGCCGAGCTCGCCGCGTTGCTCGACCGGCCGCCGGCGGGGCTGCCGCCGATCCGCGCCGTCATTCCCGTGCATCTCTACGGCCAGCCGGCCGACATGGATGCAATCTGCGAGATCTGCACGCGCCACCGCGTCCCGGTGATCGAGGATTGCAGCCAAGCGCACGGCGCGATGCTCGGCGGCGAACATGTCGGCACGATCGCCGAAGTCGCGACGTTCAGCTTCTACCCGACGAAGAATCTCGGCGGCTTCGGCGACGGTGGTGTGATCGCGATGAGCGACACGCCGATGCGCGCGCGCGTCACCGCGCTGCGGCAATACGGTTGGCGCACGCAATATGTCAGCGAGGCCGTGGGCGTGAACAGCCGCCTCGACGAGCTGCAGGCCGCGATCCTGCGGGTAAAGCTCGCGCATCTCGACGACCAGAACGAACGTCGCCGCGCCATCGCCGCAGCCTATGACGAAGCCCTCGCCGACTCCAGCATCGCGCCGCCGCGCCGGCGCAAGGATGCGGTGCACGTGTTCCATCAGTACGTGGTTCGCGTTCCCGACCGCGCCGGGTTGCAGGGGCGGCTCCGCGCGGAGGGCATCGGCACCGGCGTGCACTATCCGCTGCCGGTGCATCGGCAGCCTGCCTATGAGGATCGCGTCGCGCTCGGACCGGCCCGCTGCGTCGTCACCGCCTCGGTGAGCGCGGAGGTGCTGAGCCTGCCGATGTATCCGGAGCTGACGGACGCCGAGGTCGAGTCCGTCTGCGCGGCCCTGCGGCGGCTGTGAAAGAGTTTGGGTACGGCACGATTGAATTCGGACGCCGCAAAGCCGACGTACGGTGACGCGTTTTGCGATTCAGCCTCCGCTGCAGTCCCGGGAGGACGAGCATGATACGGTTTCGTGGTCGGAATGCCTTCGCCGCTGCCGTCGTCGCCGCGTCCGTCGCCGTCGCGGCGCTGTTGTCCGCGCCCGCTGAAGCTCAGGGGTGGCGCGGCGGTTCCGGCGGAGGCGGGTACCATGGTAGCTACGGCGGCGGATATCGCGGCGGATATGGGGGATATCGCGGCGGGTACGGCGGGTATCGTGGCGGGTACGGCGGCTACTACCGCTTCTACGGTTACGGCTATCCGTATCCCTACGTTTATCCGTATCCCTACGCCTATCCGTACGCCTACCCGTAAACGCCGCCAGGCTATGCCATCGTCCCGTAGGGCGTTCATCCTTGCAATGAGCGTGGCGTTGACGGGACCGTTCGCCGCGCGCCACGCCGCCCTCGCGCAGCCCGCGGCGCCGGAGACGCTGCTGCACCTGTCCTCCAGCGCCTCCGTCGCGACCCTGCCGGACCAGCTCGTCGCCGACCTGGTGGCACAGGCGACCGCGTCCTCCGCCGCCGACGCGCAACGCCGCGTCAACGCCAGCGTCGCGTCCGGCCTCGCAGCGGCGCGGGCGGTGCCGGCGGTGGAGGCGCGCGCGATCGGCTACGAGGTCTCGCCCGCCGACGAGAAGCGGGCGTCATGGACGGCGCAGCAGACGCTGGAACTGCGCGGGACGGACGGTCTCGCGCTGCTCGACCTTGCGGGCAAGCTGCAGGCGCAGGGCTTCGTGACCGCCGCGCTCGATTGGCGCCTCACCTCCGCGCTGCGCCGGCGGACGGAGGACGAGGCGACAACGCAGGCGCTGAAGCAGATGCAGGCGCAGGCGGCGTCCGCAGCGGCGGCGCTCGGCCTGCATGTCGACCATCTGCGCGACGTGAGGGTCCAGCCCAGCGATGGTTTTCTTCCGCGCCCGATGATGGCGGGTGCGTCGCTGCGCGCGAGCGCGCCGGCGCCGGAAGCGACCGCGTCCGCACAGGACGTGACGGTGACCGTTGTGGCGGAGGTCGTGCTGAGGCCCTGACGGCGCGCATCGAGGGCGCGCATCGAGGCCGGGCGTGAACCGATTCACACCCGGAGGCGTCGCAGACCGCCACGCTGGACGTACGATCATTCTCATGTTGCCCACGCCAGCATCGCGACTCCTGTCGCGATCACCGCGATCGCCGCCACGCGGATCATCGGCAGCGGTTCGCCGAACACCAGATTGCCGATCAGCGCCGCCGCGACATACGACACCGCGGTGCACGGCAGCGCCACCGACATCGGGATGCGGCGCAGCGCCACGATGTAGAGCAGCGCCGCGCCGCCGTACAGCCCGAGCCCGATCACGGTGCGCCAGTCCAGCAGCTGCGTGAAGAAACTTGCTGCGCCCGCGCCGGCCTTGAGCAATGTCTGTCCCGCCATGCTCGTGCCGATCGCCAGCAGCAGCGCGATCCAGAACGGGTTCATCGTCGCCGTCATGCCGCGTCCTCCGAAGACGCCGCGGCCGTGGGCGCGGCGTGCTCCACCAACCGCACGATGCCTTGCGGCTTGCCGTTCGACGACAGGAACGTCCGCCCGACATACTCCCCGAGCACACCGAGAATCATCGATTGCACGCCGCCCACCAGCAGGATCACCGTCATCGTCGACGCCCAGCCCGACGGCGTCGCGCGCGAGGTCAGCGCTTCCACGATCGTCGCGACCGCGCCGATCGCGCCGAGCGCCGCCATCGCCATTCCCATGAACGTCGCAATGCGCAGCGGCAACAGCGAGAAGCTCGTTGCGAGATTGAGCCACAGCCGGACGAGACGTTGCAGCGTGTAGTTGGAGCGGCCCTCCGGGCGCGGGTAATGACGGACGATGACGCTGTCGATCCGCTGCGTCACCTCCATCAGCAATCCGTCGATATACGGATATGGCCCGCGATATCGCGTCACCGCATGCACCATCGGCGCGGACATACAGCGGAACGAGGAGAGATAGAGCCCGCGCGGCTTATCGAGCAGCGCGTCGGCGACCTTGTTGGCGAAGCGGCTGCCGAGATTGCGCCAGCCCGCGTGATACTTCGTGACGTAGCGGGTATAGACCACGTCCCACCCCCCGAGCCGCGCGTGGTCGTAGAGGCGCACGACCTCCTCGGGCGGGTTCTGCAGGTCGTCGTCCATCGTGATGACGTAGGCGCCGCGGGCATGGCGCAAGCCGGTCATGACGGCGTTGTGCTCGCCGTAATTCCGCGCGTGCTCGACATACGTGATCGGCACCAGTGTGCGCGCCATCGCCGCGTGGCAGGCGGCGGCGGAATCGTCGGGGCTGCCGTCGTTCACCAGCACGATCTCCAACCCGCCCTCCGGCCGCAACTGCGCGAGCGCGTTCACCAGCGCGCCGACGGTCGCGGCGCCGCGATAGACCGGAATGACGATGGACAGGCCGACCGGCGTGGCGGGGTCGGCGAGCGCCGCGAGGGGCGCGGGGGTGGGCATCTGATGCGAGTCCTCGGTCATGGCCGGACGGCGGTCGCGAGCACCGAGCCGCCGGCCGGGAAGGGGAGGGGCAGCCGGCGCTCGAGCGCGGTCGCCGCGTACAAGATGGCGTCCATCCATGGCGGAAACGGGGCGACGTCGGACGCCGCCGCTTCGTCGCGGGCGCGTAGCTTGCGCTGCGCCATCATCAGCGGCAGCAGCAGGGAATTCCAGTAATGCGTGCGTATGTCCCGGAATCCGGCCTGCGCGAGGACGCCGCGGAGTTCGTGCGCGCTCTGTCGCCGGACGTTGTGGACGCGCCGGTCATGCGCGGAAAGCAGCCATGCGAAGGCGGGCATGTTCACGATCAGCCGTCCGCCGGGCTCCAGCACGCGGGCGCATTCGCCGAGCGCCGCAGCCGGATCGACCGCGGCGTGACAGAGCACGTCGGCCAGAATCGCCGCGTGGAACGAGCGATCGGCGAACGGCAGCGCATTCACGCTGCCGCGCACGATCGGGGCGCCGGATTTTTCCCGCGCGCGCCCCGCCGCGGTAGAAAATTCGACACCGGCCAGCTCGAGATCGGGACGAGCGGCGCGAATCCGCGCGAGCAAGCCGCCGGTGCCGCAACCGGCATCGAGCACCCGGCCAGTAGCCGGGGCGAGGGCGGCGATGACGCGCGCGTGCAGGGCGCGGTACCACCACATCCCGTCCTCCGCCGCGTCCATGAGCTGGTACTCGCGGACTTCCATGCGGGTGTGTGGCCGAATCGTGGCAGGCGCCGCAATCCCGCCCGTCCGCCTTGCGCCGCCGGTCCGGGGCGGGGCATGGAGCGTCGATGTCGGCCTCCCCCGATCTCCTGACGCGCCCCGTTCTCGGTGGCCCCGTCCTGCGCGGCGGCGTCTGGCGCCTGTGGCCGGCGCTGATCCCCGCGCTGCTGTTCGCCCCCGTCGTGTGGTCGCCGCCGCTCAACCACGACGTCGCCGCGATCCTCGACTTCAGCCAGCGCTGGCTCGCGGGCGAGCGGCTCTATGTCGACCTGATCGACGTCAATCCGCCGCTGATCTTCGTGCTGAACCTGATCCCCGCGGCGATCGCGCGCATGACGCCGCTCGGCGCGGTCGTGGCGCTGGAGCTGTGTCTGCTCGGCTGGGGGCTGCTGGCCTGGTGGCTCAGCGTCGCGGTGCGCGACCGGGCGGCGGAGGGGCGGGCGGAGCGGGCCTTCCTCGACGTGCTGCCGGCGCTGTTCCTGTTCGCCGGCGGCTACGATTACGGCCAGCGCGAGCACCTGATGGCGGTGGCGGCGCTCCCCTATCTGCTGGCGGCCGCGCGGCGGTCGGAGGGTGCGCGGCCGCGCCATGGACTCGCGGCAGCGGTGTTCGCGGCGGTCGGGTTCGCGCTGAAACCCTACTTCCTCGGCGTTCCCGCACTCGTGGAGCTGCTGGTGCTGCTGCGGCGGGGGTGGCGGCGGCGGGATGGGGTGCCGTGGACGATGGCGGCGGTCTGGGTCGCCTATGCGGCGTCGCTGCCGCTGCTGTTTCCGGCCTATCTCGGCGCGGTCGTGCCGATGGTGATGAGCAACTACCTCGACATCAGCGATCACACCGCCCTCGGCGTGCTCCTGGTCTCGCGGATGGCTGCGATCCTCGCGCTGCTCGTGCCGATGCTGTGCGTGGCGTTCATGCAAGCGAACGCGTTCCCCCGCACGCTGGCGGCGGCGGCGGCGGGCGCGCTCGCCTCGGCGGTCGCGCAGCACAAGGGGTGGTCGTACCAGATCGTCCCGATCGAACATTTCACCCTCGCCATGGCCCTCGTCCTGGCCGCGCAATGGCTGGATGCGTCCGGCGCAATCCGTTCCGCGAAGACGGCGGTGCGGGCGGCGGCGGTGTTCGGGGGGATGTTCGGGCTCTACGTGATCTCCAACTCCGAGGCGCCGTGGAAGGAGCTGGATTACGGGCACGACCTGGTGTCGGGGCTGAGCGCGATCCTGCAACGGGTGGCGCCGGGGGCACCGGTGCTGGTGATGTCGCCGGGCATCTACCCGATCTATCCCGCGGTCAATTACGCGGGATCGCGGATGACGCTGCGGACGATGAACATGTGGATGCTGGAGGGCGCGTACCAGACTTGCCTGCCCGACGGGCGTCGGTATCGCGCGCCGGGCGAAATGGGAGAGGCGGAGGCGATGGTGTTCCGCGACGTGTCCGCCGCTTTCGCCGCGCATCCGCCGGCAGCGGTGGTGGTGGACAAGCAGCCGGGCATTCCGTGGTGCGGGTCGGAATTCGACTTTCTCGCTTACTTCGAGCGCAATCCGGTGTTCGCGGCGGCGTTTTCCCACTATCGGCTGGACACGGAATGGGACCGGTACCTCGTCTATGTCAGACCGTGATGGCGAATAACAATCATGCCTCTGACATTTCTCGCTGAGCCGATCCCGCCGCGCGGGGTCGCCACCGAGGTTGCTGACGGTGTGCACCGGCTGGTCGCGGACAATCCGGGGCCGATGACGTATCGCGGGACGAATACGTATCTGGTCGAGACGCGCGATGGCCGCGTGGTGATCGATCCCGGCCCCGACGATGCGGCGCATGTCGCGGCGATCATCGCGCACGGGCCGATCGCGCGGATCCTGCTGACGCACGGGCATCGCGACCATATCGGCGCGTTGCCGGCCTTGCAGGCGGCGACGGGGGCGCGCGTCGGCGCCTTGCCCGACGGCTTCACGGCGATCCCGACGCCGGGCCACGCGGCGGACCATGTGGTGTTCGCGCGGGCCGATGGGGTGGTATTCAGCGGGGACCACGTGATGTCGTGGTCCACCTCCGTCGTCAGCCCGCCGGACGGGGACATGACCGATTACTTCGCGAGCCTGCACCGCCTGCTCGCGCGCGCCGCCGACCGCCTGTACCTCCCCGGCCACGGACCGCCGCTCCACGAGCCGCAGGCCTTCGTGCGGGGGCTGCTGGAGCATCGCGCGGCGCGGGAGAACGCGGTGCTGGCGGCGCTCGGGAACGGCGCGGCGACCCCCGCGGAACTCGTGCCGCCCGTGTACGGCGACATCGCCGCGCCGCTGCGGCCGATGGCGGAGCGGAGCCTGCTCGCGCATCTGGAGAAGCTGGTGCGCGAGAGCCGCGTGCGGCGGGATGGCGAGCGGTTCAGCGCCGTGGGTTGAGCGCGTCGTTGACGCCGTCGCCGATCAGCGCGACCGCCAGGACGGTCGCGAACAGCGCCAGACCCGGGAGGGTGACGGTCCACCAGGCGTCGAGCAGGTAGGAGCGGTTCTGGCCGATCAGGCGGCCCCAGGAGATCACGTTCGGGTCGCCGAGGCCGAGGAACGACAGCCCGCCCTCGAACAGCATCGCCGCCCCCACCGTCAGCGTCGCAGACACCACCAAAGGCGCGAGGCCGTTGGGGAGGATGACGCGCCACACGATCCGGCGGCCGGTTGCGCCCTGCGCTCGGGCGGCCTCGACGAAATCGAGGCCCTTCAGCCGCAGGAACTCCGCACGGGCGAGGCGGGCGGTGCCCGTCCACGACACGACGCCGATCGACGCTGCGATGCTGGCGAGGCTCGGGCGGAACAGCGTGACGACGACCATCGCGAACAGCAGCGCGGGCAGCGTCTGGAACAGCTCCGTCACGCGCATCAGCAGCGCATCGACACGCCCGCCGTACCAGCCGGCGGCGGCGCCGAGCGTGGTGCCGATCGCGACCGAGAGGATGGCGGCGGCGGCGCCCACGAGCATCGTCGCGCGGCCGCCGAGCAGTACCGCGGCGAGCAGGTCGCGGCCGAGATAATCGGTGCCGAACGGTGTGGCGCTGCCGGGCGGGGTGAGGGGAGCGTCGACGATGTCGAGCGCGTCGACGCCATAGAGGGCGGGACCGAAGAGCGTAGCCGCCAGGATCGCGGCGAAGAGCAACAGGCCCGCGACCGCGGCGGGGTTGCGCAGGAAGGCCGTCACGTGCCGGGGATCACCGCATCAATCAACGCGGGATTGTTTGGCAGCGAAGAACGAGAAGTTCACGCGAATTCGCTTCGTTGCGACAGTCCTGGTGCTGTTGTTCGGAATCAGTAACGCCTTGTTCATCGTCATCGCCTTCGGAAAGCGACCGTGCTGACCTGGGATCGCGCACAACGAGGCGCGTCGTAGAGCCCACAGCGATGCGCCCGGGGGCGACGGTCCGAGGATGAAAGCGCCGCGCCGGAGATCTACGAAATCCCATAGCGGAAGGGACCATGGCCGGCCTAAAAGCAGCGATCTGCGAGAGGAGAATAACGTGGCAACAGCGACGACGGCGAAGGCGACGCTGCCTGAGCGCGCCTTGCATGAGCTCAAGGAGCTCGCCGTTCTTACCCTGTATCTCTACATCTGCCTCGGCGCGGTGATCATGATGAAGGCGGCGGTGCTGCACTCGGTCGGCGTCGATTTTGCGCCCTGGGGCATCGCCATCGTCAAGGCGCTCGTGCTCGCCAAATTCATGGCGATCGGCTTCGCCGTGAAGTTTGGCGAGGGCCAGCGCGCGCGCCCGCTGATCTGGCCGACGCTCCAGATGGCGGCTGCCTTCCTCGGGCTGCTTATTGTCTTGACGATCCTCGAGGAGATCGTCGTCGGTCTGTTCCACGGCCGATCCGCTGCCGCATCGCTCGGCGATCTCTTCGGCCCCCGGCTCTACGAAACGCTCGCCGGTTACCTCATCATGCTGCTGATCCTCATTCCGTTCTTTGCGTTCCGGGTGCTCAGCGAGGAGATCGGCGAAGGCAGGCTGGAGCGGATGTTCTTCGTCGAACGAAAGGCGTTGGAGCGAAAGTAAGAAACGACTGCGCTTCCTCGCCCGGTACGGTAGATCTGAGACGCGATGATGTTTCAGATCTGGGAGTATGGAATCCATATGTGGGAGGAAACAATGACGATCATCGATACGGGGCCAGTACGCAGAGCCTTGGAGGCACGTCACCGTGCAATGGTCGCACCGGTTCGTCCGCAAGCCGGTATTCGGGTAGGCAGGGTGGCCAAAGGATTCGGTGCGAGCGTTATGGCCGCATGTATCGCGACCGTCGTCGTCACCACTGCGGCTTCGGCGCAACAGCCAACCTCTCCGCTGCCACCCGGTCAGGTGATGGCATTGGTCATCATGACCCCCAACGGTCCCGCAACATGCGCCTCATGGGTGCGGTGGCGCGCACCGGGAGCCAATCCCGTGGATAAGGCAGCCGTCGAGTTTTGGGTGGAAGGCTACCTCTCCGGCCTCGCCGCCGGCAGCCAAACCCACGTGGTCGAGGCGTTCCGCCACGATGCACTCGCCGCCTGGCTCGACCGCTACTGCACGACCAATCCGCAGACGAAACTTCCGCTCGCCGCCAATGCCTTGGCCGCGGAAATGGTCGCTCATCCCGGAGGACAGCTACCATGACAACCATTCGAACCTTGCGGATCCGGCACATCATGATTCTG
>DATAPS010000517.1:0-3521 GCA_036265085.1 Acetobacteraceae bacterium
GGGCCTCTAGACGAAGGGGACGAGGCGCGGCGTCGGGGGTTAGCGGACCGCCCCCCCATGGTCAAGCACACACCGGTGCCCGTTCAGCCGCCCACGACAGCCCCGTCGGCGACCACGAAACTCGCCGTCACGCTCCCGTTCCACGCCTCCGCCCGCAGATGCCCCGCCAGATGCAGCGGCGCGCCGTCGCGGCCCAGCAGTGTTCGGGTCAGGCGATCGTCCTTCGCGCGAAACATCATCGCCTTCAGCCGCCCCACCCTGCCCTCGCCTTCGACGAACAGCCGGAGCGTCTCCGCCTCCTTCCCGACCCGCTCCGCCCGGACCACGCGCGCGTGCGGCAGGATCAGCATCGGCTCGTCGTTTCCTTGTCCGAACGGCGCCAGCCGTCCGAGCTCCTGGGCCAGCGCGACCGTGCAGCCGCCGACGGTCACCGAGCCCTCCACGGCAAGATCCGCCGCCGAGGGCAGCGTTCTCGCGTCGGCCAGCCGCTCGTCGAGCAGCGCGTGGAATTCCCCGCACCTTCCGTCCGACAGGGAGAAGCCGGCCGCCATCGCGTGCCCGCCGCCGCTCAGCAACACGCCGGACTGCCGGGCCGCGATCACCACGGCGCCGAGGTCGAGCCCGGGCACCGAGCGGCCGGAGCCCTTCGCCACCCCATCCGCGAGTCCCGCCACGCAGGCCGGGCGATTGAAGCGCTCGCGCAGGCGGCCGGCGATGATGCCGACGACGCCGGGATGCCACTGGCTGCCGGTGACCAGCAGGGCCGCATGCCCCGCCTCCGCCTGCGCCGTCGCGAGCGCCATCGCGGCATCGAGCATCGATGCTTCCACGTCCTGGCGCTGGCGGTTCACCGCATCCAGGGTCGCGGCGAGGGCGCGCGCCTCGGCCGGATCGTCGCAGAGCAGCAGGCGCAGGCCGAGATCGGCCTCGCTGATCCGCCCGGCGGCGTTGATGCGCGGGCCGAGCGCGAAGCCGAGCGTGTGGGCGGTGGGGGCCTCGCGGACCAGCGCCACCCCCAGCAGCGCGTCGATGCCCGGCCGCGCCCGCTTCGCCATCACCCGCAGGCCCTGCCGGACGAACGCGCGGTTGAGGCCGGCGAGCGGCATCACGTCGCAGACGGTCGCGAGCGCCACCAGGTCGAGCATGCCCATCAGGTCGGGTTCAGCACGCGCGGCGAAGAACCCGTCGCGGCGGAGCACGCGCAGGGTCGCGACGGCGGTGAGGAAGGCGATGGCGGCGGCGCAGAGATGGCCGAGGCCGGAGCTGCAATCCAGGCGATTGGGGTTCACGGTCGCGGCCACGGCCGGCGGCGGGCCTTCGCTCCTGTGGTGATCGAGCACGAGGACGTCGGCGGCGCTCCGGATCCCCGCCAGCACCTCGCCCGCCGCGGTGCCGCAATCGACGCACACCACCAGCGACGCTCCGCGCGCCACCAGATTCCGCAGGGCGATCACGTTCGGCCCATAGCCCTCCGCCATCCGGTCGGGGACATAGGGAAGCACCGTGCAGCCGAGGGTGCGCAGGAACGCGGTCATCAGCGCGCCGCTGCACGCGCCGTCCACGTCGTAGTCGCCGAACACCGCGACCGTCTCGCCCCGCCGGACGGCATCAGCGAGGCGCGCGGCCGCCGCGTCCATGTCGGTGAGGACCGAGGGATCGGGCAGCAGTGCGCGCAGCGTGGGGTCGAGGAAATGGGCGGCGCCCTCGATCTCGATGCCGCGTGCCGCGAGCAGCCGGCCGACGATCTCCGGCACGCCGAGGCGCTGGGCGATGCCGAGGCCGATGCGGTCCTCGCCGCGGCGCCAGACCCAGCGGCGGCCGGAGAGGCTCTCGCGGACGCCGAGGACGGCGTCGTCTACGAAGGCGTCCAAGTCTTCCGGGCGAAGTTGTGGTGCGCCTCGACGAAGCGCACCGTCCCCGACTTGCTCCGCATCACCACGGAATGCGTCACCGCGCCGTGGGCGAAGCGACGCACGCCGCGCAGCAGCGCGCCGCTGGTGACGCCGGAGGCGGCGAACATGACGTTGCCGCGCGCCATCTCGTCCACCGCATAGACGCGGTCCGGATCGGTGATCCCCATCTCGCGCGCCCGCGCCCGCTGCTCGTCGCTCTCGTACAGCAGCCGCCCCTGCATCTGCCCGCCGATGCAGCGCAGCGCCGCCGCAGCCAGCACGCCCTCCGGCGCACCGCCCGCGCCGAGGAACAGATCGACGCCCGCCTCCGGCTGCCCCGTCGCCATCACGCCCGCCACGTCCCCGTCGCTGATCAGCATGATGCGTGCGCCGGCCTCCCGAGTCCGGGCAATGATCTCGGCATGGCGTTCGCGGTCGAGCATGCAGACCACGAGGTCCGACACGGCGCACTGCTTCGCCCGCGCGAGATTGGCGAGGTTGGTCGCGACCGGCGCGTCGATGTCGACCACCCCGTCCGGCAGCCCACCGCCGACGGCGATCTTCTCCATGTAGATGTCGGGTGCGTGGAGGAAGTTGCCGTGCTCGGCGAGCGCCACCACCGCGAGCGCGTTCGGGCCGCCCTTGGCGGTCAGCGTGGTGCCTTCGAGCGGATCGACCGCGATGTCCATCTCCGGGCCGCCGGCGCCGACGCGCTCGCCGATATAGAGCATCGGCGCCTCGTCCATCTCGCCTTCGCCGATGACGACGGTGCCGGCGATCGCGACGCTGTCGAACGCTTTCCGCATCGCTTCCACGGCGGCGCCGTCGGCCTCGTTCTTCTTGCCGAGCCCCATCCAGCGGCTCGCGGCCAGCGCCGCCGCCTCGGTGACGCGGACCAGCTCCAGCGCCAGATTGCGGTCCTGATGCTGCGCGAGCATCTGCTCTTGCACGTCGGCTGCCATGTCGGTCCTCCCCTGAACACCCGCGCCGGGTCGAGAGCGGAGACCCGGCTCCGATGGCCCGAGACCTTACCTACAAGCGATTCGGGTGGCGGGGGAAGCCGAAGGCACGGGCCGTACGTTATGATAGTGGAACGGTATCGTCGTGCTGAGGCGGGAGATGCGGCGCGGCCGAAAATTTCGCGCGGCCGCATGGGCGGCGTCGGGCGTCGGTTGGCGCGGCCGCGAGCATGGGAGGATGCACTGGGGTTGGGGTGCCGGCGCGAAGGTTTGTCGCGCGGCGGGTGGGCGGTTGCGATGGGGCGCCGGAGCGGTGCGCGCCGACATGCGGGCGAGGCGCGGTCGGCGCTGGCGGCAGGCGTGCGCGTCGGTGTCCGGCAGGCCCGGCGCTACGCGGGGGATGGGAGCGGCCGCCGCCGCGGCGTGGTTGGAGTCTTGACGGGGCGGCTCCAGCGCGCCGCCGGGCGGTGTCACCGCGGCGTTCGCGCGGAAGTCGGCGAGTGCGTGCAGCAGGGCTTCGATGAAGTGGAGGAAGATGTCGGCCAGGAGGGCGCGGAGAAGATTGCCGTGGAGGTCCCGACGCACGCCCTCCCGGATCCCGGCGAGGCGGTCAGGTAGCGAGACCGGGATGGGAGGGTTGATGGGATCGGGCATGCTGGGGAAAGAGCAC
>DATAPS010000518.1:0-5543 GCA_036265085.1 Acetobacteraceae bacterium
GGTATGCAGCACGACGCGGTCAGCGTGACCGCGCAGGACCTGCTGCCGCGCCTGCTGAAAACTTCGTCGTCCGACGCCAATACGCGGACGGCGCTCGACCTGCTCGGCAAGTGGGACGGGGCGATGGCAATGGACCGGGCACAGCCGCTGATCTTCAACGCCTGGATGCGGGCGGTTTACAATGCGATGCTCAACGCGGTGGACGTCGGCGGCCGCGGCGGCCGCGCGGCCGTGGCACCCTGGGAGGAGCTGGTCCCCGCGACACTGCTGCAAGGCTCGGCGGATGACGTCGAACGCTTCTGCCGTGGGGATTGCGACAAGCTGCTGGCCGATACGCTGCGGGCCTCCGTCGCGGAACTGGTCGCGCAATTCGGTCCTGCGATCGACAGCTGGCGGTGGGGCGACCCGCATGTCGCGGTCTTTGCGCACCCGATGCTGCGCTACCTGCCGGTCGTCGGGCCGTATTTCCACGTGGAGATCGCGACGCCCGGCGACGACAGCACCGTCGACCGTGGCGGCCTCGCGCCTGACGGGTTCACGTCCGTTCACGGGCCGGCGTTCCGGGGCGTGTACGACCTCGCCGATCTCGACCGCTCGCGATTCGTCGTCGCACCCGGACAATCCGGCCACTTCTTCAGCCGCCGCTCGCGCAACTTCCTCGTCCGCTGGCAGCAGGGGCAATCGGTAACGCTCGGGCCGGCGCCCTCGGACACGGACGTCACCTTGCATCTCACACCTGGATCGCGCAGCTGATGAACCGATGAACCGCGCATCGTCGTTGACCCGGCGCGTGATCGCACCGAACATACATATCCGAGACCCGCGTGCCGGAGGTTGGCCGACCGCATGAGCTACAAGCCGCCTCGCCGGCCGCAGTTCTTCTACACGACGGCCCCCCT
This sequence comes from Acetobacteraceae bacterium, assembly GCA_036265085.1. GTDB lineage: Bacteria > Pseudomonadota > Alphaproteobacteria > Acetobacterales > Acetobacteraceae > DATAPS01. The sequence continues at coordinate 900 of DATAPS010000518.1, forward strand.
TCCCTGCCCCTATGTCGCGGGCCGGACGGAGCGGAAGGTCGTCACCGAGATCACCGGACCCGACGCCGAGTCGCTCCACGACCGGCTGTCCCGCGCCGGCTTCCGCCGCAGCCACAACATCGCGTATGCGCCGGTTTGCCCCGGCTGCAATTCCTGCGTGCCGATCCGCATCCCGGCCGCCACGTTCCAGCCCGACCGGACCCTGCGCAAGATCATCAAGGCAAACGCGGCCCTGGAGGGCTTCGAGCTGCCGGCTCGCGCGACCGCGGAGCAGTTCCAGCTGTTTCAGGCCTATCAGCAGGCCCGCCACGGCGACGGCGACATGGCGACGATGAGCTTTTACGACTATCGCGCGATGGTCGAGGACACGCCGATCGAGACCTTCGTCGCCGAATTCCGCGATCCCGATGACCGCCTCGTCGGCGCCTGCCTCACCGACCGGCTCGGCGATGGGCTGTCGGCGGTTTACTCGTTCTTCGCGCCGGGGCTGGATCGCCGCTCGCTCGGGACCTACACGATCCTCTGGCTGATCGAGCGGGCGCGGGCAATGGGGCTGCCCTACGTCTATCTCGGCTACTGGGTGCCGGAGAGCCGGAAGATGACCTACAAGGCCCGCTTCAAGCCGAGCGAGGTACTCTCGGCCGGTGTCTGGCGCACCCTCACCGACGCCGAGCTCGCGCCCGACGAGGAGCGGCGGCCGCTGCTGTCGGAGACCGCGGGATAGGCGCACCGCACACGCACCGCGCGTGCTGATGCGCGTCGGCATCATCGGGTTCGGTTTCATCGGCCGCGCGCTGTTCGAAGCGATCGCCGCCGGCCGGGCGCCGGGCTGCGAGCTGGCTTTCGTGCACACCCGCTCCGGGGTGGCGGATGGAGTGCCGTCGGACGCGATCTGCCGGAATCTCGCGGATATCGCCGCCTTCGCGCCCGACCTCGTCGTCGAGGTCGCGCATCCCGACGTCACGTTGCGCCATGGGACGGCGGTCCTCGCCCGTGCGAGCTACATGCCGCTGTCGCTGACGGCGTTGGCTGAGCCCGGCGTGCAGGACGCCCTGCTGCGGGCGGCGCGCAGTTCCGGCACGCGGCTGCTGGTAGCGAGCGGCGCGCTGGTCGGGCTGGAGAGCCTGCTGGCCGGGCGCGCGGATTGGACGCAGGTGACGATCACGTTCCGCAAGCACCCCCGCAACATCGATTTCGCGCTGACGGGCATCGATCCCGCAACGATCACCGGCGAAACCACGGTCTATGACGGTCCGGCGCGCGGCATCGCGCCGCTCTTTCCGCGCAACGTCAACACAATGGTCGCCTGCGCGCTCGCCACAGTGGGGCTCGACGCCTGCCGGGCGCGGCTGATCGCGGACCCGGCGCTCGGCGTGGCGGTCGCCGAGGTCGAGGCCTCAGGCCGGAGTGGCGCCTGGTTGAGAACGGAGAAGCGCGTGCCGGCGGTGGGCGTGTCGGGGACCGAGATGGCCGCATCGGTGCTGCACTCGATCCTGCGTGCGGCGCCAGCCGGTGCCGGCATCGATTTCTGCTGATCGCAAAGGCCGCACCGTGACCCGGCGATCTCGGGCGGCGACGAACATGCGTGGCGTACCTGCACTGCGATGTTCCCGCACTCGATCTCTTCATCCGCGGCCAGGACGCGAGCGGCTTCTTCGGGTGGTTCGATAGTCCGGAGACGAAACGCATTGCGGGTGCCTGGCTGAACAGCACCGCCGAGACCGATCGCCTATTCGATGCCGCGCAGCGTCTCGTCTTCGCACAGGCGCCGATCGTTCCGCTCGTACGTGGGGTGGAATGCCCTTCGCATCCCACCAGACCCAGGATGCAGGCACGGTGGACTGCGAAGCGCATTCCACCGTGGAGCGACCGAAAATCCTGCCAGTCTACGCCCGACCCAGCTTCGTCCGCTCCCGCCAGAAAATGAACAGCCCGGCGCCGACGATCACCGCCGCGCCGATCCATGTCGCGGGACTGGGCACCTCGTCGAACAGGAAGTAGCCGAACAGCGCCGCCCAGATCAGGCTGGTGTACTGAAACGGCGTCACCACCGATGCGGGCGCCACGCGCAGCGACTGGTTGAACGCCGCATAGCCCGTCACCGAAATCACGCTGCCGAAGAGCAGCACCGCGAGATCGGCCCAGCGCGGCGCCGTCCACGATCCGTTCGCGAGCACGAGGCTGACGACGAGCGCGGCGAGAAGCTGCAACGCGATCAGCACGGTGTTCGACGCACCGCGCAACTTGCGCGTCGTTACCACCACGAGCGAGAACATGATCGCCCCTGCGACGGCAATCATCGCTGCCGGCGATATCACCTCGCGTGTCGGCTGAAGCGCGATCAGAACGCCGGCGAAGCCGACGATCACCGCGACCCAGCGCCGCCACCCGACGCGTTCGCCGAGCAGAAACGGCGACATTGCAGTGACGTAGATCGGCACTGCAAGGTAGAGCGTCGAGGCGTCGGCGAGCGGCAGTACGGAGACGGCGAAGAAGAAGCATGTCATCTCCAGGGCCGACATCGTCATCCGCAACAGATGCAGCGAGGGGCTGGAGCTCCGCAGAGCATCCCTGAAGTCGCCCACGCGCAGAAACGGAGCGAGCAGGAGCAGCGAGAAGACGCTGCGGAACGCGATCATCTCTGGAACCGGATAGGTCGCGATCAGCGACTTCATCACCGCGTTGTTCGCGCCGAACAGAAACAGACCGAGCAGCGCGTAACCGATGCCGGCGAGCGTGCGGCCGGATGCGGGCGCGGCGGCCGGAGCGAGCCGTGCGGTCGCGCTCATGCCGGCTCCATCTCCGCTTCGTCTTCCTTGAACCGCGCGGCGACCGCCATCGCCGCTTCGATCGCGTTCACTCCCGCCTGCATGTCGCGCGCGTGAGCGGAACGGCCGGTGACGGTGATCCAGGCCCAGACGACCCCGACCTCGGGGGCATAGAGCGCGGGATAGCCAGGGCCGGGCTCGGGGATCAGGCAGGTGTCGGGCGGCGGCAAGGCATGCATGACCGCGAGGGCGCCGTTGCCGATGCATTCCTCCTCGATCACCGCAGCAAGCTGCAGCTCGGCCGCCGGGGCGAGCCCGACGAGGCGGAGCGCGCGGATCGCGGTGCTGCGGCCTCGCCCGGTCGGTGGAGCGTGGACCACCACAACCAAATCGCGGCCGGCATAGTCGATCAGCGGCGGCGAGAAGCCGGGCTTGTCGGCGAGCGTCGCCGGATCGACGGACACGCGGCGCGGCGCGAGCCCGAGATCGCGATACGCGGCCTCCATCGCGGCGAGGCAGGACTGCTCCTCGCCGAGCACGCTGCGATGCCGGACCAGATCGGCCAGCAGGGAGCTTCCGTTTGGACGGAGCTCCTCGGTGGCTTCGAGAATCGCGCGCCGGGCGCCCGGGTCGAGCGGGACGAGATCAAAGGCGAGATCGTTCGGCATCCGGCCATCCTCGCGCGCGCCGCCGGATAGCGCCATCGCGTCCTCCGGGACGCAGGTCAGCCGGATCCGGGCAGCGTGTGCCGGGCCATCGTATGAGCGTCGGCAAAGATACCGTCGCGCAGAGCGTAGCCGCGATGCGTTCCTTCGATCTCGAATCCGTGGCGGCGATAGAGCGCGATCGCGCGCGCATTGTCGGTGTAGACGGTGAGCTCGACGCGGCGCAGGCCGAGCCAACGGTCCGCGATCTCCAGCAGCTCGCGCAGGAGCCCGGTGCCGATCCCCTGCCCCACCCAGGCGTCATGCACGCCCATGCCGACGGATCCGGCATGGGCCCGCCGCCCGGTGGCTGTCGTCAGATCTCCGGTCGCGACGAGAACGCCGTCGACAGAGGCGGCCAGCACGAATTGACGCTCCGAGAGACCCTCGATCCGGCGGCGGATCCGCTCCGGCGAGGGATAGGGCGGGCGCAGCGTGCCGAACCGGAACCCAGGGAGGCTTTGCATCGCCGCGATAGCCTCGGCATCGGCCGGACGCACCGCACGGTAGGTCACATCCGGTGTCATAACGGTCTTGCCTCCCGATCGCGCTCGCCGGCAGGAGCCGTCCGGCGAAAAGACCCGATCACCGCGACATGGCCACCCTAGCGGTGGGCGGGAAAAGTCAAACTGGTTTCGCTGCCTGGGTTTACGTCTGCGGCCCATCCTTTGTTATCGTTCCGAGCAACGAGGGAACGAGGCGCTCCGCGAAGCCGGCAAGAAACGCCAGCAGAACGACGACGCCCGTCGTCTTCAGCAGCGCATCGGCGCCCGCCTCGACGTGAAAGAGCTTGACCAGCGCGTCGCCTATGATCGTCCGCGTCGCGATCAGCAGGACGATCGGTCCGCCGAGTGCGCCGGTGAGCACTCGCAAGCCACCGACAAGGTAGTTCATTACCGATTCGGTGCAGGGTTGCAGATCGAGGTTCTGAACGCCGATCGCGATCGAGAACACAGCGCCCGCTGCACCGGCTGCCATAGCGATTGCGAAGGGCAGCCAAGGAGGACCACTCGGCGCGACGAGGCCGCGGGAGATGGCTGCGCCCACGGCGGTGTTGATCACGAGGGCGATCGCGATGCACGCCAGCAGGTAGCGCACCCGATTCTCGTTGGTGAGCCGCGCCTGCGCAAGCTGCAGCCCGTCGTCGAGGATCTTGTCGGCATCGTTCTTTC
>DATAPS010000519.1:0-2608 GCA_036265085.1 Acetobacteraceae bacterium
ATGGGCCGCATCCTGCGTCCGCTCTGCCGCATGCTCGGCGTCGGCGAAATCCCCGACCTGCTGCGGCTGCCCTCGCAGGCCGATGTCGTGACCGTCGACTGGGCCGCCCACGCCCGGATGGTGGCGGCCGAGAAGGCAGCCACCGCCGCCGGCCTGCCGCCGCCGCCCTGGGACCCGCCGCCGTTCACCGGGACCCGCGATCGGCCGTTCCGCTTCTATCTCACCCGCTACGGGCAGCCGCTCCTGGCCTATCCGCTCCTCGCCCAGCCGCTGCTGGAGTGAGCGCGCGCCGCCGCACCGTCGCCCGACCTCGTCCGCTCATGGCGCCCTTTCCGCGCATCGCGCGGAGAGGCGCGGCATCATGCGAGAGCGATTCCGCCCTCAGCTAAAACAACGCACACCCCGTCGTCGTCACGAGCCCGACGCTCTCCTGATGGAAGCGCGCCTGATACGCCGCGCGAATGGCGGCGAAGCGCTGGTCGGTGGCGGGGCCGGGATCGGTCGCGATGATGACGAGCCAGGATTCTTCGCGGATCACCGCCGTCGCATTCCGCGGACGCCACTGACCCTGGGCGGACACGATCGTCAGCCCGTCGGGGAAACGCGGCGTCACCTCGCGGGCGAGGAAATCGGACCAATCGGCGTCGCTCACCGCACCGCCGCCGCGCAGGCTCCGCCCGAAGAACAAGTCTGCAACGAGCGTCGGCGAGCCCACGGAGCAAGGCGGCATCGCGGGCGCGCATCCGGCGAGAGCCGCAAGCAGCGAGACGACCGCGAGATGCACGCGCGGCTTGCGGTGGTGTCTCAGTTCGCCATCCGGAACGGCGGCGCCTCATCGGCTTCGGATGACGACGCGCCCTCGGTCCTCACGGTGACGGGCGTCCAGTTCCGCGAGCGCCTGGCGAGACGTTGCGCGAGCACCTCGCCATCGAAATCGGCATCGGTGGCATGCGCAAGCAGCTCATCCCGCTCACGCAGGCAGTCGACCCGCACGACGCTCAGCAGCCGTCCCTCCGATTCCCATGTGACCGCTGGAACGACACCGCACACCGTGCAGACCAGGAACTCGGCGGTACCTGTTCCGAGGCGATATCGGCTGACGTTCCCGGCGATGACGACGTCGAGCGCGCCGGCCGGATCGGATGTCCACGAGGCGCCATGCGAGCGGCAGAACGAGCACTGGCAGGATCGCGCGCCAAGTTCTGCTGCCGTCTTTCGGCTCCGGAGCGTGACCCTGATCGCGCCACAATGACAAGAGCCTTGATAGGAGTTCACCCTTCCTCTCCCCCCGCGTTGTCGTTGCCGCGAAGCCACTCTAGCGTACTGGTAACGGCCCGCGTGAGCGCGACGGCCAGATCAGCATCCGGAGACCACGCATGTCCGAGTTCGCGCCCGTCCGTTACGGCATCCTGAGCGCCGCCAATATCGCGCGGCAGTTCACGCGCGGGGTCGCCGGCTCGCCGCTCGCGAGCGTCGTCGCGGTCGCCAGTCGTGACGCGCAGAAGGCGGCGGCATTCGCGAAGGAGTGCGGCATCCCGCGCGCGCACGGCTCCTACGAGGCGCTGCTCGCGGATCCCGAGATCGACGCGGTCTACATCCCGCTGCCGAACGACATGCATCGCGAGTGGGTGATCCGCGCGGCTGAAGCGGGCAAGCACGTGTTGTGCGAGAAGCCGCTCTGCATGAGCGGCGCGGAGGCGCGTGCGATGTTCGACGCGGGACGCAAGCACGGCGTGCATGTGGTCGAGGCGTATCCCTACATGTCGCAGCGGCAGACCTTGCGCGTGCGCGAACTGCTGGCCGAGGGCGTGGTCGGGCGCGTGCAGATCGTGCAATCGGCGTTCGGCTTCGGCATCGTCGCGGCGGACGGCGCCCCGCTCGTGGATCCGTCGAACATCCGCCTCGTTGCCGAACGGGGCGGCGGCGCGCTGTTCGATGCGGGATCGTATGCGATGAGCTTCGCGCGGCTGGCGGTGGGCGAGCGGCCGGAGCGGGCGATCGCGGCGGCTCGCTGGACCAAGACCGGCGTCGATCAGACGGTCGCTGCGACGCTGAACTTTCCGGGCGGCGCGATCGCGCAGGTGACGTGCTGCATGTCGGCATCGGGGCATCGGCAGGCGCTGATCGTCGGGGACAAGGGCGTGATCGAGACCGGCTACGCGAATCACGCGCCGGAGTCGGGGAAGCTCAGCATCCGGGTCAAGCGCGGCGTGCCGGGGACGGTGCCGTTCGAGACCGAGGAGGTGGACGGCGGCGACGGCTTCCGGGCGGAGGCGGAGAGCTTCGCACGCATGATCCGCGTCGGTCCGCAGGCGTGGAACGGGGCGAGCGAGGCGGAATCGGTCGATACGATGATGGCGCTGGAAGCGATCGGGCGGAGCGCGCGGGACGGCGGGTGGGTCGAGGTGACGTAGGCGCGGCGTGCCCCTGCCGGCAAGGTGAGGGGGCTGTGAAAGCTAACCGTGCCACCATTTGCCGCCGAGCACGATCCCGCGGCAGGACAGCTTTTCGTCGGAGTGCATCGTCTCGCCCAGCACATCCTCGAACACGAATTTCCCGCGTTCGATTTCCAGCACCGTCGCATCGCCCAGGAGGCCCGGCTTGAGCG
>DATAPS010000520.1:0-1564 GCA_036265085.1 Acetobacteraceae bacterium
TACGTCGACGGCCGGCCGGTCCGCTACTCGAGCCCGCGCGAGGCGCGCGTCGACGGGATCGTGACGATAACGCAGGAACTTTCGCCGATGCCGAACCTGAGCGTGATTGAAAACGTCTTCTTCGGCATCGAGCCGCGCCGCTCCGGGGTAGTCCAGCGACGCCAGATGCACCGGCAGTACGACGAGCTCGTTTCCCGCTGGGGCTTCGAGCTCAACGGAAACGCCAAGGTCGGCGGGTTGCGCACCGCCGACAAGCAGAAGGTCGAGATCCTGCGGGCGGTCGCGTGCGACGCGCGAGTGATCGTGATGGACGAACCGACCTCGTCGCTGAGCAGCGTCGAGACCAAGACGCTGCACCAGATGATCGCCGCGCTGCGCGAGGACGGCAAGACGATCGTCTACGTGAGTCACTTCCTCGACGAGGTGATCGAACTCGCCGACACGGTGTCGGTGCTGCGCAGCGGGCACCTCGTGCGAACGGCGCCCGTCGCGGAAGAAACCGAGGACAGCCTCGTCGGCGGGATGTTCGGCGCCGCCCAGGAGGCGGAGCACTTCGAGAAGCCGCAGGGCTCGACGGCTCCGGTGATCCTTGACGTCTCCGGCCTTAATCGCAAGGGAGTGCTCAGGGACATCTCGCTGCAGATCCGGGCCGGCGAGATCGTCGGCCTGGCCGGCCTCGTGGGCAGCGGCCGCAGCGAGCTCGCTCGCGCGATCACGGGCGCCGATCCGATCGATGGCGGCACGATCGCCGTCGACGGCACCGCGCGCGCCATCCGCTCGCCCGCGGACGCGATGGCGGCCGGGATGGCGTTCGTGCCGGAGAGCCGCAAGGATGACGGATTGTTCCTTGAGCTTTCCCTGGCGGCGAACACGACGTTCGCCGACCTTCGCTCCGTCGCATCGCGATTGGGCATCCTGCGCCTCGCCCTCGAGCGCACGAAGACGAGCTCGCTGCTGAAACTGCTGTCCGTCGAACCGCCGGTCCCGTCGGCGAAGACCGCGAACCTGTCCGGCGGCAACCAGCAGAAGCTCCTGTTCGCCCGCTGGCTGCTTCGCAACCCGCGGGTGCTGATCCTCGACGAGCCCACGCGCGGCGTCGACGTGGCAGCGCGCGCCGCCATCCACCGCCTGATCAACAGCCTGGCGGCCGAGGGCACCGCTGTTCTCATGATCTCATCGGAGATCGAGGAAGTGCTCGGGCTCGCCCATCGCGTGCTCGTGATGCGCCGTGGCTCGATCACTCGTGAGTTCGGCGCCGACCCACCGTTGGATTCCGTGATGGAGGCCGCGTTCGGCCTTGGAGGGAGACCCATCGCATGACCGCGCAGCCGTCTGGGCCGCTGGCCGGAGATCCAGTTCCGGCCGGGGACCCCGTCAGCCCGGACGGGATTGCCGTTCCGCGCGGGCGTCCGCCGCGCCGGATCAAGGCCGAGCACATCCGCGACTACGGCATCGTCGTCTTCGCCATCGTGCTCTTTGTCTACTTCTCTATCGCGTCGTCCGTCTTCCTCACCTCGCAGAACCTCCTCAACCTCGTCTTCCAGAACGCGACGCTCGGCATCGC